>NZ_JBSRZK010000002.1:0-59763 GCF_054057575.1 Erwinia sp. TECH1
ACGGCCAAAGCCGCGGCGATCGAAAGCGATGACGCGATAGCCGTTTTCAGCCAGAAAGTTCAGCTGGTTGTCCCACATATCCGCGTCCAGCGGCCAGCCGTGACTGAACAGCACCGGCTTACCCTTGCCCCAGTCTTTAAAGTAAATTTGCGTACCGTCAGCAGTTTTAATCGTGCTCATTGTCTTTTCCTTGCGATGTTGAATGAAAAAGCAGCGGTTATTCAGGCGCAATCAGATACCGTACAACGGGCGTCTGTTCGGCCTGGTGAAATGCGTAAACACGGCTCTGAATTTTGCGATCGTTCATGGTGTAGCGCTCAAGCTGCCGCAGTTGCTCCATCCAGGATCCGACCACAAAGGTTTCAACGAAAATGCCGGGCTGGAAGATATCTTCATAAAGCGCCCAGTTTATGGCGCCGCCGCGACGGCGAACGCGCCTCATGTCCTGCATACAGACCGTAAACGCGTGCGCGTCTTCTGCGCGGATCTGATATTCGTAGCTCACCCTGACCGGCCCGCGATCGTGATGAATGTTCAGCGCCGGAACCGGCTCGCTGAGCTCACTGACGTCCAGATTCAGATCCGGATCCTTATCCAGTCGCCAGCGCAGCACGGTAAGGCTGGCCAGCACCATCCCCAGCGTTGCGGTGCACAGCGAAAGCGGAATGCCGTAGCGCGAAGCCAGCTGCCCCCAGACCGCGCTGCCCACGGTCATCGAGCCAAAGAACACGGTCAGATAAACCGCCAGCGCACGCGCTTTAACCCATCTTGCCGCACTGCGCTGCGCCCCCAGATTCAGGGTGGAGAGCACGGTGATCCAGGCAAAGCCGGTAAAGAACTCAAAGGCGTTGAGCAGCCAGAAATGGCGGATAAACGCCAGCGCCAGCAGGGTCATGGCAAACAGCAGGCTGGCCAGCACCATCAGCCGATCGGCGCTGAAATGCTTGCGCAGGCGAGGCAGCAGCACCGCCCCGCAGATGGCGCCTACGCCGATAAAGGCCAGCATAATGCCGTAGCCGCCGGGTCCCAGACCGAGTTCGCGACGGGCAACCAGCGGCAGCAAAGCCCAACCGGCGCTGCCAAACACAAAAAACGCCACGGTGCGGACCAGCACGTTACGCAGCACCGGCGCAGCATGCACGTAGCGCAGGCCCGCGCGCACCGCCGAAAAAAAATGCTCCGGCGGCAGGCGCTGCACGTTGGGGGATTCTTTCCAGCGGTAAAGCACCCAGGCGACGCCCAGCACGGAGAGGGCGTTGAGCAGGAACACCATCCACGGCCCCGCAAAAGACAGGATCAGCCCGCCGAGCGCCGGGCCGATGGCGCGGCTGATGTTAATACCCAGCGAGTTCAGCGCGATAGCCGGCCCCAGCTCCGCCTTTTTCACCAGATCCGGCACGATGGCCTGAAAAGGCGGCGAACTCATGGCGGCGCCCATGCTCATCAAGAAGGCAGCGATCAGCAGCACCAGTGGGGTGACGTGCCCTGTAAACGAAAGCACTGTCAGACCCGCTGCCGCGATGAATATCCAGAGCTGAGAAAACAGCAGGTATTTACGGCGATCGATAATGTCGGCCAGCACGCCGGAAGGCAGCGCGAACAGGAACATAGGCAGGCTGCTTGCCGCCTGAACCAGCGCCACGCTCAGCGGATCGGCGCTGAGCGTCAGCATAGTCCAGTTGACGCCCACATCGTTCATCCATGAGCCAATATTGGAGACAACCGTGGCGAGCCACAGCATGCGAAACACCGGCTGACGCAGCGGCTGCCAGGGGGACGCGATCGCCGGAGCGGGAGCGATCTCCTCGCTCCCGGTCACATCGTTAATATCGTTAACCTGCGCCATAACGTACCTCTCTTCGCGTACCGCCACCGAGCCGCCACCGTCCCGGGCCGGTTATGGCCAGCGTGGTGAAGATAATCAACAGCAGCCAGCCAAACTGACCTTCCGCTATGCTCCAGTCAGGATGAACAAACACCATGGCGACCAGCAGCACGCCGATAACGGCCAGGCAGGCAGGGAGTGTGAATACGCCGGCCAGGATAAATAGCGGGCAAATCACTTCGGCAAAAATAGCCGGCAGCAGGCTCATATAAGGACCGAGGCCAAAGGGATCCTCGATACGCGTCAGTTCTTCGCTGAAATGGAATACCTTTGGCAGGCCGTGTACATACAGCAACAGCAGGCAGCCGGTAAGGCGCAGGAAGAACAGCCCCGCATCGATGCGGGGCGGCTGAGAAAATAAAGGTTTCATCATTATCAGAACGCAAAGCAGCTGCAGCCGAGCGCGCCCCAGAAGGCGTTTTCCTCGGATACCGGCAGGTTAGCGCCACGGGCGATACCGTGCGAGTGGCTGTGCACGCCGCACGGGCCGCTGCACTGATGAGGCATCTGCTGCATTCCCACACGCGCTGTCGTGGCTGGCGGCGCGCTGCGATAGTGGCCCGGCACCTTTACCACCGGCGACCATTCGGGCAATACCGGTATCGACGGCGGCGCTTCGCTGCTGAAAGCGCCGGCAGCGTAAACGATTTTGCCATCGACTACGGTCAGTACCGACTCAATGCCCTTGATCTCTTCATCCGGCACGCTGAAGTAATCCTTGCTCAGTACCACCAGGTCGGCCAGCTGGCCGGCTTTGATCTGGCCTTTTTTATTCTGTTCGTTAGAAAACCAGGCGCTGCCCTGTGTCCACAACATTAATGCGGTGTCGCGATCCAGCCGGGCATTGACGTCATACATCTGCATCCCGCCCACGGTGCGGCCAGAGACCAGCCAGTAGAGCGCGGTCCAGGGGTTATAGCTGGCGACGCGCGTGGCGTCGGTGCCAAGACCGACCGGCACGCCGGTTTCCAGCATGCGCGCCACCGGCGGCGTATGCCGGGTAGCCTCGATGCCGTAACGTTCGGCAAAGTATTCTCCCTGGAACGCCATGCGATGCTGTACCGCGATACCGCCGCCCAGCTCCTTAATACGGTCAATATTGCGTTGGGTGACGGTTTCGGCATGGTCGAAGAACCAGTGCAGGCCATTAAACGGAATGTCGCGGTTGACCTTCTCGAAGACGTCCAGCATGCGGCCGATCGACTCGTCATAGGTGGCATGCAGGCGGAACGGCCAGCGGTGCTCCACCAGATGACGAACCACGCGCTCCAGCTCATCCTCCATGCCCGGCGCCAGATCCGGGCGCGGCTCCAGGAAGTCTTCGAAGTCGGCCGCAGAGAAAACCAGCATTTCACCCGCGCCGTTGTGGCGGAAATAGTCGCTGCCCTGGCCCGGCGTAAGCATGTCCGTCCACTTTTCAAAATCCTCCAGCTCGTGTCCCGGACGCTGAGTGAAAAGGTTATAGGCGATGCGAATGGTCATCTGCTGCTTCTCATGCAGCTCGGCGATCACTGCATAATCTTCCGGATAGTTCTGGAAACCGCCGCCCGCATCGATAGCGCTGGTGAGGCCAAGCCGGTTCAGCTCACGCATAAACTGGCGGGTTGAGTTTACCTGCTGCTCTAAAGGCAGCTTTGGCCCTTTTGCCAGCGTGGCGTAAAGGATCATGGCGTTAGGGCGGGCGATCAGCATCCCTGTCGGGTTACCGTTGCTGTCGCGTTGGATCTCACCGCCCGGCGGGTTCGGCGTCTCTTTGGTATAGCCCACGACTTTTAGCGCGGCGCGGTTGAGCAGCGCGCGGTCATACAGGTGCAGAACGAATACCGGCGTATCGGGCGCCGCTTCGTTAATTTCATCCAGCGTTGGCATGCGGCGCTCGGCAAACTGGAACTCGGTCCAGCCGCCTATTACGCGTACCCACTGAGGCGACGGCGTGCGCAGCGCCTGCTCTTTAAGCATACGAAGCGCGTCAAAAACGGAAGGCACGCCTTCCCAACGCAGCTCAAGGTTGTAGTTCAGGCCGCCGCGGATCAGGTGCAGATGCGAGTCGTTCAGGCCCGGCACGGCAACGTGGCCCTTCAGGTCGATGACTTTGGTGCCTTCGCAGTGATGCTGCATGACTTCCGCCAGGCTGCCTGCTTCCAGAAACTTACCGTCGCGGATGGCCACGGCATCGGCAACAGGATTTTCGCGATCGACGGTGTGAAATCGGCCGTTAGTGAGAATGACGTCGGCTTTACCAAGGGTAACCATAAAAGCTCCTGAATGAGAGTGCCGAAGCGGCGGTAACCACTGCGGACAGAGAATTTTCCTGCCGTAAAGCAGGCTGGTGGGATGGCAGGATTATGTTCAGGAGGCCAGGAGAGCGTCTAGTTATACAAAGGGATAAGTATACGTTCGTATAGTTATACCTATAGATAATAGTTTGAAAATAAAAAGGTTCTTACACTGCGAGCAGACAGTTACCCGGCGTAAAGACGGCATTTGATAACGTTTTCAGGGCCGTTGATTAACCGCCGTATTTCCTTCGGAACACTCACCTCAATGGGCCAAAATATGACTAACCGTAAACTTGAAGTACTGACGCCGCAGAACTGCCAGATTATCTTTATCGACCAGCAGCCCCAGATGGCCTTTGGCGTCCAGTCAATCGATCGTCAGGTGCTGAAAAACAACGTCGTTGCGCTGGCTAAAGCGGCCAAAGTTTTCAACATTCCGACCGTACTGACCACCGTTGAGACCGAAAGCTTCTCCGGCCATACCTTCCCGGAACTGCTGGACGCGCTGCCGGGCCAGGACATTCTTGAGCGCACCTCAATGAACTCATGGGATGACCAGAAAGTTCGTGATGCGCTGGCGGCCAACGGCAAGCAGAAGATTGTGGTTTCCGGCCTGTGGACCGAAGTCTGTAACAACACTTTTGCGCTGTGCGCCATGCTGGAAGGCGATTACGAAATTTATATGGTGGCTGATGCCTCCGGCGGCACCACTAAAGAAGCGCACGACTATGCGATGCAGCGCATGATCCAGGCTGGCGTGATCCCGGTGACCTGGCAGCAGGTGATGCTGGAGTGGCAGCGTGACTGGGCGCACAAAGACACTTACAACGCCGTTATGGACATTGCCAAAGAGCATTCAGGCGCTTACGGCATCGGCGTCGACTACGCCTACACCATGGTGCACAAAGCGCCTTCTCGTCAGAAGAGCGAGCACCGTACCCTGGCGCCAGTACACGCACCGGTACGTTAATCGATCCGGCTGGCCCCTTACCGGGCTGGCCGGCTATCCTGGAAAGGAGGATCTGTGAGTCCTTTAATCATTTCTCTGGGCGCGGGCGCGCTGATCGGGCTGGTTTATTCGCTGCTCAAAGTCCGCTCTCCTGCTCCGCCTGCCGTGGCGCTTGTCGGGTTGTTGGGCATGGTCATCGGCAGCACGCTGGGCGGAAAGCTGCTGAACAATGTACCAATAGCCCGGGCACCCTCTGGCTTACACATCCAGGCCGTCACCGAGAAAAGCCCGGTATCGCCATCCCTTATCGCAAAACAGGCAGGCTGATATGTTAAAGACCTATTCTGTTTCGCTGGCGGTCGGCGTTCTGGCAGGCGTTATTTACGCCGTTCTGGACGTGAGCTCTCCGGCGCCGCCGTTCGTTGCGCTGGCAGGCCTGGCAGGCATGCAGATCGGCGAACATATTATCCCGTTGATAAAACGTCTGCTTAGCCGTCAGCCCGTTAACCTGCGCTGGTTTCGCCATGAGTATCACCATAAAATTGGCGACAACCCACCGTCTTCGGGCGACTAAACCTTCCAGGGAAGCGCCTCACCAAGGCCTTAGCTTTATAAAGGAACATAGCATGCAGCTGCCGCAGCGCATCGTCGTCGTCGATGATGAACGTTCTGTCCGCAATGGCCTGACCAACCTGCTTCAGTCTGAAGGTTATCTTACCGATGCCTTCGAGTCGGCAGAATCTCTTCTTGGCGATGAAGCAGCGATGGCGACTGCCGCGCTTTTTATTATCGATGTGCAACTGCAGGGCATGGATGGTTTTGAGCTTTTTATCAATCTTACCCGGCGGCTGGAAAAGCCGCCGGGTATTATCATTTCCGGCAGCGGCGATGAAAACATGCTGCGGTATGCGGTTCATCTGGGCGCCATCGCGTTTTTGCCAAAGCCCATCGAAATTGATACGTTGTTTGAACACATCCGTCAGGAGTTCTCCTCAAAGGCTGCCCCTCAATGAGTATGGATCCGCAGGAGTTGAATGCCGCAGAAAGCGATGAAGTGATGCTGTCAGAGGATATTGCTTTTAGCCAGCTGGCGCAGGAGGGCAATATCGACTGGCTTTTGTGCCGACACGCCACCACCGGCGAAACCTTTGTGCTGGCCACGGCAGCCAGTGAAGAGGCGGTTTTCCACGTCACACAGCTGCTTAAAAACGAGTATGCCCTTCGCGCCAGCCTGGCGGAAAGCTGGGCTTTGAAGCCCCAGCGGCATACCCTTTTTAAGGGCCGCTATGCGTTGATCTACAGGACGTTTAATTATCGTACCCTGGCGGATATGCTGTGTATGCCGCCCGGCGGCATTCCCGACTTTCTTGGCAGCGCCGCAATGCTCTGCCATACGCTGGGCAGCATGCATCAGCAGGGGCTGGTGCACGGCGACATCAAGCCGGCAAACTTTTTTTATAACGATGACGGAACCGTTTATCTTGGCGGGTTCGGGCTGTCATTCATCGACAACGATCTACTTCAGCATCCTCGTCTGCCGGTGGCAGGTGGAACGCTGGCGTACATGTCCCCGGAACACACTTCCCGCTCTGCCCATCCCGTCAGTCGGGTAAGCGACCTGTACAGTCTGGGGATCGTGCTTTATGAGTTGCTGACCGGCAGGCTGCCCTACGGCAGCGCTGAAGGCAGGCACGCCGAATGGGTGCATCACCATATTGCCTCGGAAGCGTTACCGCCCCACCTTATTCGTCCTGACGTGCCGCTTATTCTGTCATCAATTATTCTCAGGCTGCTGGCCAAATCGCCGGAATACCGTTATCAGACGGCTGAGGGCGTCCTCGCCGATCTCGGCCGGTGTGCGGCCACGCTGATGCCGGGCGGCATGATTGCATCTTTTACGCTGGGGCTACAGGATTCACAGCCGGCGGACTATTCACCCGATAGCCTGTGTACAGATCATCCGCAGGCAACCGATATTCTGGCGGCTTTTGATGAGGTCAGCAGCAGCGGCAAGCACAGTCTGGTGGCGATAAGCGGGGTGCCCGGCGCAGGGAAATCGTCGCTAATCGGATCTGCGCTGAAATTACTACGCCATAAGAAAGCGCTGCTTACCGTCGTGAAGGCAGACCAGCATTCGCCTGTCCTGCCTTATGCCGTTTTTACTGCCGCATTCAGGACGCTGGCTCTCCATGTGCTGGGCCTTCCCACCCAGGAAATGACGCGCTGGAAAACCCACATTATGCGCCTGCTGGGAGAATATGCCGGCCTGGCTGTTAACCTGGTTCCCGAGCTGGGCATCCTTCTCAACCAGAAAGCCGCCGTTCAGATGCACTCGCATCCCCTTGATGCAAAAGATCGCTTCAATCTTGTAGCCTGCAGCCTGGTCAAGGCGTTTACGGCTTCCGGGCGGCCGCTGGTCATGCTTATCGACGATGTGCACTGGGCCGATCGGGCTACGCTGCTCCTGTTACAGAATCTGCTGAGCTTAAGCGAAGATATTCCCCTGCTGCTGGTGATTACCTATCGTGACAGCGTCTCGCTGCCCTGTCCTACCATCGCCGGCAACCTGAATCGTATACGGGCCTGTGCGGTCCGCATTACCGATATCACGCCGGAACCGCTTTCCGAAAAAAACATCGCCGACTGGCTTGCGGGACTTTTTCATACCCGCAGCTCGGCAACGAGCGAACTGGCCCGGGTGATCCACGAAAAAACGGCCGGTAATCCGCTCGCTACCCGAGAATTTTTTCGTCAGGCCGTTCGGGACGGGCTGATTACCCATCATGCGCCATTAAAATGGAGCTGCGATCCGCAGGCCCTCAGAAACTGCCACTATACGGCGAACGTTGCAGCCAGCGTATTGCGGCATCTGACCTCGTTGCCGCTGCCGACCCGGCATCTTCTGGGCAGGCTGGCGTCGCTGGGCAGCGCTGGCGGGCTGGACGTGTTGAGCAGGATTATCACTGTTCCCGTTTCGGAAATAGAACGAACGCTTCTGCCGGCCGTCACGGCCCGGCTGATAACGCTGAATGAGGCGGGATATGCCTTTATGCATGACACCATGCACGAGGCGGCGCTTAATCTTCTGAACGATGAAGATAAAGACAGCTTCCATTGCGCTGCTGCGCTTTATTACATTCACGAATCCAGCCTTGATGTTACCAACGCTTTGCTTTTCCGGGCGGCGCATCATCTGCTTGCTGTCAAAACGCTTTCTCTTCTTACGCCAGATGCAGCGCGGTTCTGTCAGCTGCTGCTTAAAGCCGGCAGGCGCGCCAAAACCATGGGCGACTATATTTCAGCGCTGCGTTACCTGCAAACCGCTCGTTTGCTTAACCAGGGCGCGGGTAAGGCAGAAAGCGGCGAATTTTTGCTTGAAGAAGCGGAGTGTGAGTTCCTGAACGGTAATCTGCCAGCCGCGCTGAAATTAAGCGCGGCGATCCACGCTTCGCCTGGTGAAGTCGCGGACAAAGCGGAGGCCGCCTGCCTGATTGCCGAAATTCATATGCGCCAGTCGGACAGCAAGCTTGCGCTGGAAACGGCGCTCGCCTGGCTTGCGGTGTTTGGCATCCAGCTGAACCGCAACCCGGCTCAGGAAGAGTGTGATGAAGCAAGGATCGTCCTGAAGGAGGACGTAGGGAAAAATCCCTATACCCGTTTCCGTTCTCTGCCGCTGGTTACCTGCAAAAACACGGAAGCCGTGATGGATCTGCTGGCCAGCGCCAGCACCTTTGCCGCCTTCATTAATCCGCGGCTGCATTTTATAATCCTGTGCAGGCTGCTGCATTTGTCGATGGCGCACGGCCTGAGCGGAGCTTCGACGCTGGCCCTCTCCTGGTACGGAGTGGTGTGTGGCGATCGCTATGATGAATACAGTCGTGGCTTTGCCAGCACGCTTCTGGCGCGGGAGCTGGTCTATAAGCATGACTTCGTCAGTTTTAAAGCCCGTACGCTGCTGCCGCTGGATCAGGTCAGCGTCTGGACGATGCCGCTGACCTATGCCATTGAACGGGCAAAAGCCGCTTTCGACGTTGGGGTGGAAACGGGCGATCGCACATCTGCCTGCCTGGCGTTGCGCCATCTCATCATGAACTATCTTGCCCGCGGCGACCATCTTGACGGGGTGCATACGTCAATTACGCGCGGACTGCTGTTTGTCAGAAAGGCGCAGTATAAAGACGTTGAAGTGATCCTCGGGATGCAGCTGGACTACGTTCTTTTTCTGCGTAAGCCCAGGGACGGCCTCTTCACCGGTAATCATTTCGTCACGCCGGTGCTGGCGGTGGTTAAACCTGAAAATGCCGTTGAACCCATGTATCTGATGCAGTTCTGGTTGCGTCTTTATAAAGCGATGGCGCATTTTTTTGCGAACGAATACGCCGACGCACAACGGTGGTTTAAAGAGGCCGAGGCGTTTACCGCGCTGATCCCGGGGCATGTGCATATGCTCGATTTTCATCTTTACAGCGCGCTTTCGGTCACGATACCGCTCAGCTCCGGCTCTGTGACCGACGCGTTACGGCTACAGTTAGGGAAGCACCTCGACAGGATCGTGACATGGTCAAATGAAAACGCGAAAACGTTTTCAGACAAGGAGGCGCTGCTGCGCGCGGAGCTGCTTCGCCTTGAAGGTGAAACGGCGCGGGCATCGGAGCAGTTTGAACGAGCTATCACGCTATCCCATGAGGGGCAATTTCATCATATCAACGGCCTTGCCTGCGAACTGGCCGCGCGTATGGCGTATGCCCGGGAGATGGCGTTTGCCGGTGATGCCTATATTAAAGGCGCCATGGCGGCCTGGGAGCATTGGGGAGCAGGCGCCAAAGTTCGCCAGCTGGAAGCGCAGTATCCGGCCCTCGCCAGCCACACGTCCCGGACTGCGCTGAGCACCGTATCTTTTGAGCAGAGTGCGGTCACAAGCGATTTGCAGAGCATGGTGACCGTAATGCGGGCCCTCACAGAAGAAATCAATCTGGATCGGCTTATCCATATCCTGATGATGATGCTGGTGGAGCGTGCCGGGGCGCAGCATTGCATGCTGATCCGCCTGATTGACGGCAATGTGCCCGAGATTCAGGCAAGAGCCTCCACGACCACGGAAGGGGTTAAGGTTAAAATCGTGCGGGAGCTGCCCGTAGCAACCGACCTTCCGCTTTCGGTGCTTTCTGCCGTGATCCGTACCGGCCAGGAAATCCGTACCGGTAAGCCAGAAGTGTTCAGCCCGTTCAGCCAGGATAACTATCTGGTGGCGTCCGGCGCGGCGGTCATGTGCGTACCGATGTTCAGACAGGCGCAGATGGTAGGCGTGCTTTATCTGGAAAATCGGTTAATGCCCGACGTGTTCACCGCCGATCACTCAAGGATCGTTGCCATGCTCGGGGCACAGGCTGCGGTATCGCTGGAAACGGCCCGTCTGTACGCTGAACTGGTCGATGAAAACATTCAGCGCCGCAAAATTGAAAAGCAGCTTCGCGCCAGCCAGACCTCGCTGATGCTCGGGGAAAAAATCAGCCATACCGGCACCTGGCACTGGCATCTGGAGCCCGATATCCAGTACATCTCTGATGAATATAAACGCATCATGGGGCTGCCTGCGGAGCAGGTCGCGACCTCCATGGCCGAGTTCCAGCGGCGCGTACATCCGGATGATATTGCCTGCCTCAGAGAGCTGATCGAAACCAGCGTGCGTGAGGGCGTTACCATGCAGGCAGAGTTTCGGATTGTCCGCGATGATGGGGAGTGCCGTTACATTAAAGGGATCGGCGAGCCGAATGAAAACTGGCCGGAAGTAGCGGAGTATTTCGGCACGCTTACGGATATTACCGCACAGCGCCAGTCAGAGGATGCGGTCAGGATCGCTCAGGCGGAACTGGCGCGCGTCGCACGCGCAACCACCGTTGGGCAACTAACCTCTTCTATCGCACATGAAATCAACCAGCCGCTGATGTCTATCGTGGCCAACGCCGGTGCCAGCCAGCGGTGGCTTAAACGCGACCCCGCTAATCTGGAAAACGCCAGCAAAAGCCTTGATGAAATCATCCGTGAAGGCCGCAGGGCCGGTGATATTATTCACGGTCTTCAGGGGCTCACACGTAATCAGGTTGCAAAGTTTGCGCCAGCAAAAATGCATCGCCTTACGCGAGACATTATTGTTCTCTCCCGGCTCGAGCTTGAACGCCGTTTCGTCTCCCTGGAGCTGGATCTGACTGCCAGAAATGACGAGGTTTTTTGCGAGAGCGTACAAATTCAGCAGGTATTGCTTAACCTGGTTATCAACGCTATTGAAGCGATGGCCAATAATGCCGGCGCGCGTACTTTACGGATCGCCTCTTCCCATCCCGCCAGCGATCTTATCCGTATTGAGGTTGCCGATAACGGAATCGGCCTGTCTGAAGAAGTAACAGGAAAGATTTTCGATTCTTTTTACACCACGAAAGCGGAAGGAATGGGAATGGGGCTGACTATCAGCAAAGAGATAATTAAACGCCACGGAGGAGAACTACGGGCGGAAAACCGCCTGGATGGCGGGTGTCTGTTCTGGTTTACCCTGCCGGTTGAGGGGGTTGTGTAAGCCTCAATATTCTCCCGCCCCGTGCGGGAGCGTCTTAAGAGGGCCGGGATGACTACATCTCCTGCAGCAGCCCCAGCTTTTCCGCCGTTCTGACAAGTTCTGAGACCGACCGGACTTTCATTTTCTCCATTACCCTGCGCTTATGCACTTTTGCCGTTATTTCACTGATGCCCATTTCCGCGGCAATCTGTTTATTCAGCAGCCCCAGAAGAACAAACTGCATCAGCTCTTTTTCACGGGGAGTAAGCGAAGCGTATCGACCGGTAATTTCCAGCTTTTCCTGGGAGATAACCGCGCTTTTTTCAGACAGCGCAAGCGCGTCAGCAACCACCCGCAGTAAATCGTCCGGCATAACGGGCTTGGTCAGGAATTCAAACGCGCCGGCCTTCATTGCCCTGACCGTGAGCGGAATAGTGCCGTAGCCGGTCAGGAAAATGGTGGGGATAACATGGCCGCGAGCGGTAAGGTGTACGGAAACATCAAAACCGTCAAATCCGGGCATATTCAAATCCACTATCAGACAACAAGGCGTAGGATAATCTCTCTGCTCAAGGAAATCTGACGGGCGGGTAAAGGCCGAGATCAGATAGCCTTCCGACCTGAGAAGATTTTGCAGCGAGCTAATGACGGATTCATCGTCGTCGACAAGATAAATTGTTTTATCCATAGAGATCCATTTTGATTCTTACGAATTCTGTTTTTGCAGGCAATGCAACATAACATGAAATGATGAACCGTAGAATCAGCCTTACTTATAGTTCGTTTCGATTCAGGTTTTTCCTTATTGCCTGTCGCTACGCGGTGCATAAATGTAGCCGTAAAGTACATTGCTGTAGGGTTTACAGGCATTACTGCTTAATTCACTGCCACAGGCGGAAACGCTATTCGCTATAAGATGCGGTACGGCTGGTCGTCGCAATGGTGATGGGCAATCCTGAAAAAAGCCTGCCAGAGTAGCGTAATGAGATAATCCCGGTATGGCCTTGTTGGGCCTGACTACTGGTGCAACTGTCTCCAGCAGCGGAACGGGAACCATCACGGAAAGCGAACATGATGCTCATTTGCTATCTTTCCGAAATAGCAGAAATATTTAATGGCACAATACCAGAAAAAAACAGGCCAGCCGTAAGATACGCTGGCGTAATTTAACCCCGGCCTGACTGAACAGCAGGAACGGAAAATAACCATGAATTCTACAAATCGCTGATGGTATTTCCGTCCTGCTGGTACGTTCGAGGCCTGTTTAAAATCCTGTATCGTCACAAGTAGTTTTATTTTTAATGCCTTTTTCGCACCTGGTTTTGATATTAAAGGCGTAAAGAATTACCTCTGCCACCTCTTTTTGTTCATTGCATAAATTTTAACCGGAAGATAAAGCCCCGGACCCCGGGTAATAATTAAAAGGGCTCATGTGTTTTGCTGTCTTCTGCAATGCTGAAATCATGCTTCCAGAACCCATGGCTGCCGGCCAGGGCCTGAACCGTTTCATCTCTTTTAGCCGATGGCTGAGAAGCCCCGACGAGAAAATCCGTGAAGGGTTTTATATCTTCATTAAACGTCTTAATTGTGATCCCGCCAGTCCTGCAAAGAAATTTATTCTCTGCCTGACTTTCGGGATAAGTAGCGGCTTTGTGATTAAGGAAATCAGAGGCGTTATGCCAGGGTATCAGAGCCTGCATCTGCGCAAGAATTACCAGTCCCTCCGGTTTGAAATGCCAGAACAATAAAATTTTTCGCCAGCTCACCCAGGCTGGCAGGATCCTTATAGTCTGCATATTCCACGTAATCCTTAATCCGTTGAGTAGCAATCGGTGGGTAATATCTTCTGTCAGGCGCCCGCATTGCAAACACTGAGCACGTCTGCGGCCACTGAATGAGCGCATCATGGCTAACGGGCGGCAGGCGGGAGATTTTTAACGAATAACGCTGCCGGACGAGGCTGCACATGCAATATATCCGGTCATGCGGCCTTATATCTGTCCGGTTCAGCCGGAAAAGACGCCGGCTGCTGCTGCGCTCCCGCCATCACTGATACTGAGAAGCCTGCCCCCTGATTTTGTGACTATTGACATTAATAGTCACTAGTCTGAGAATGCCGTCACCGTCCTGTTAAATCAAAAAGGGAACCCATGCACAGGCTTAAACATGCCACCTTTGCCGTATGCCTGTTGCCGCTTGCCCTTGTGGCCTGCGGCGAGCCTTCCGACGCCAGCGATCCACGTACTCAGCCCCCTTTGGTCAGAGCCGTAACCGTAGTGAGTGCTGTCGATACCTCCCGCGCATTTACCGGCGTTGTTGTCGCACGCGTTCAAAGCGACCTTGGTTTCAGAGTTCAGGGAAAGATCCTTGAACGCCTGGTTGATACCGGCCAGACCGTTAAGCGTGGCCAGCCCTTGATGCGTCTGGATCCCGTTGACCTGCGTCTGCAGGCACAGGCTCAGCTTCAGACCGTCGCGGCTGCACAGGCTCGTGCCAGACAGGCGGCTGATGATGAGGCGCGTTATCGTGGCCTGGTCGCTACAGGCGCCGTATCGGCATCGGCCTACGACCAGATAAAAGCCGCAGCGGATACGGCAAAAGCTGAGCTCAGTGCGGCTCAGGCACAGGCCAGAGTGGCACAAAACGCAACGGGTTATGCCGTGCTGCTGGCCGACGCCGATGGCGTGGTCATGGATACGCTGGCCGAGCCGGGCCAGGTCGTCAGTGCAGGGCAGCCTGTGGTCAGGCTGGCCAGAGCAGGCCAGCGCGAAGCGGTTGTGCAGCTGCCCGAGACGTTACGCCCGGCTCCCGGAAGCGAGGCTAATGCAACGTTATACGCTGGAGGAAAACAGTCGTCTCCTGCGAAGCTGCGCCAGCTCTCCGATGCGGCCGATCCCGTGACGCGCACCTTTGAGGCTAGATATGTGCTGGAAGGGATGCTGGCAGGCGCACCGCTGGGTTCTACCGTTACGCTCCATATTGCAGAAGATAAAGCAGCCCGGCAGGTGATGCAGGTACCTTTAGCGGCAATCTATGATCCAGGAAAAGGGCCGGGTGTCTGGAGTATTTCAGGTAAGCCCGCCAAAGTGTCATGGCGGTCCGTTCAGGTGCTGGGTTTGGCTGACGATGCTGCAAAGATAACGGGTAGCCTCAGGCCAGGCGAGCAGGTGGTTGCTTTGGGTGCGCATTTGCTGCACGACGGTGAGGCCGTCCGCATGGAACAAAGCGATACCCGCGTCGCCGGGAGCCAGCTATGAGCGAGGGGAGATTCAATCTTTCAGCGCTTGCGGTTCGTGAGCGCTCAATCACACTGTTCCTTATCATCCTGATTACGGTTGCGGGCGTTCTCTCATTTTTTGAACTGGGGCGGGCTGAAGATCCCCCTTTTACCGTCAAGCAGATGACGATTATCTCTGCCTGGCCGGGCGCTACCGCGCAGGAAATGCAGGATCAGGTTGTCGAACCGCTTGAAAAGCGCATGCAGGAGCTCAGGTGGTATGACCGGAGTGAAACCTACACGCGTCCCGGACTGGCTTTTACCACGCTGTCACTGCAGGACAGTACGCCGCCTTCACAGGTGCAGGAAGAATTCTATCAGGCGCGTAAAAAGCTGGGTGATGAGACCAAAAACCTGCCGGCTGGCGTTATCGGGCCGATGGTTAATGATGAATTTTCCGATGTGACCTTTGCGCTCTTTGCGCTGAAGGCAAAAGGGGAACCACAGCGACTGCTGGTCCGCGATGCGGAATCGTTGCGCCAGCGTCTTCTGCATGTCCCAGGGGTCAAGAAAGTCAATATTATCGGGGAGCAGGCTGAACGTATCTTTGTCTCGTTCTCCCACGACCGGCTGGCCACGCTGAGTATTTCTCCTCAGGATATTTTCTCCGCCCTCAACAGCCAGAACGTACTGACACCCGCCGGTTCAATTGATACCCAGGGACCGCAGGTCTTTATCCGCCTTGATGGCGCTTTCGATAAACTGGAAAAAATTCGGGAAACACCCATCGTTGCGCAGGGCAGAACCCTGAAACTTTCTGACGTCGCAACCGTTGAGCGTGGCTATGAAGATCCGGCGACTTTCCTGATCCGTAATCAGGGTGAACCGGCATTGCTGCTGGGCATCATCATGCGGGACGGCTGGAACGGCCTGGATTTGGGGAGCGCGCTGGATGCTGAAACGGCCAAAATCAATGAGGGTATGCCGCTCGGCATGACCTTGACCAAGGTCACCGATCAGTCAGTCAACATCAGCTCCGCTGTTGATGAGTTCATGATCAAATTTTTTGTCGCGCTGCTGGTGGTCATGGTGGTGTGCTTCGTCAGTATGGGATGGCGCGTGGGCATTGTGGTCGCGGCCGCCGTGCCGTTAACGCTGGCTATTGTCTTCATGGTGATGGAGGCTTCCGGCAAAAACTTTGACCGTATCACCCTGGGGTCGCTGATCCTTGCGCTCGGGTTGCTGGTTGATGATGCCATCATCGCCATTGAAATGATGGTGGTGAAAATGGAAGAGGGCTATGACCGGATCAAAGCCTCGGCCTATGCCTGGAGCCACACAGCCGCCCCGATGCTCGCCGGCACGCTGGTTACCGCCGTTGGTTTTATGCCTAACGGTTTTGCACAGTCCACAGCAGGTGAATACACCAGCAATATGTTCTGGATTGTAGGTATCGCCCTTATTGCTTCCTGGGTTGTGGCGGTGGTGTTTACGCCTTATCTGGGCGTGAAGATGCTGCCGCAAATCAAAACGGTAGAGGGAGGGCATACGGCCCTTTACAACACCCGTCATTACAACCGCTTTCGACGGGTGCTGACCCGCGTTATCGCGCAAAAATGGCTGGTGGCCGGCACCGTTATTGCCCTCTTTGCCGTTGCTGTTCTCGGGATGGGGCTGGTGAAAAAACAGTTTTTCCCCACTTCCGATCGCCCGGAGGTGCTGATTGAGGTTCAGATGCCTTATGGCACCTCTGTTGAGGAGACCAGCGCCACCACGGCGAAAATTGAAGCCTGGCTGAGAAAGCAGAAAGAGACAAAAATCGTCACCTCCTACATCGGGCAGGGGCCGCCGCGGTTTTATCTGGCCATGGCGCCCGAGCTTCCCGATCCGTCGTTTGCGAAAATTGTCGTGCTGACGGACAGCCAGGATGCACGTGAGGCGCTTAAGTTCCGCCTGCGCGAAGCGGCAGCCGGCGGTCTGGCGCCTGAGGCGCGCGTACGCGTGACGCAACTGGTGTTCGGTCCGTATTCACCTTATCCGGTGGCCTACCGGGTTATGGGGCCGGATCCCGCCACCCTGCGTGAAATTGCAGATAAGGTAGAGAAGGTGATGCAGGCCAGCCCGATGATGAGAACCGTCAACACCGACTGGGGGCCACGGGTACCGACGCTGCATTTCACGCTTAATCAGGACCGCCTTCAGGCGGTAGGGCTGACAACAAACGCGGTTGCGCAGCAGCTTCAGTTTCTGCTTTCAGGGGTTCCGATCACCTCTGTGCGGGAGGATATCCGTTCGGTGCAGGTGATGGGACGGGCTGCAGGTGATATCCGGCTCGATCCGGCAAAAATAGCGGGCTTTACCTTAGTGGGGGCTTCCGGCCAGCGCATTCCGCTCTCTCAGGCAGGCGAGGTTGAGGTACGAATGGAAGATCCTGTTCTGCGCCGTCGCGATCGTACTCCGACCATTACCGTAAGGGGAGATATCGCCGACAACCTGCAGCCGCCGGATGTTTCTACGGCAATGATGAAAGCGTTGCGGCCGGTCATCGATAAGCTTCCGGCCGGATACCGCATTGAGCAGGCGGGATCGATTGAAGAATCCGGTAAAGCGACGAAAGCGATGGCGCCGCTGTTCCCGATTATGATCGCCATGACGCTGCTAATCATCATTTTGCAGGTGCGGTCGATGTCAGCGATGGTGATGGTCTTTCTTACCGCGCCGCTGGGACTGGTCGGCGTAGTGCCCACGCTGCTGCTCTTTAACCAGCCGTTTGGCATTAATGCACTGGTTGGACTGATTGCCCTGTCGGGCATCCTGATGCGTAACACCCTGATCCTGACAGGACAGATCCACCATAATGAGCAGGAAGGGCTGGCACCTTTTGATGCGGTGGTGGAGGCAACGGTACAGCGCGCCCGCCCGGTGTTACTGACGGCAATGGCTGCCATTCTGGCATTTATTCCGCTGACGCATTCCGTGTTCTGGGGAACGCTGGCCTATACGCTGATTGGCGGTACGTTGGGCGGCACCATCATCACGCTGGTGTTCCTGCCCGCTATGTACGCAATCTGGTTCAACATTCGTCCTGATAAACCGACCTCTGCTGACGAAGAAGCCTTGAAGCGACCATAGCGCTTAATCAGGCGTGATCTCTGAAGAAGGGATCACGCCCTTTACTATATCGAATTGAGTGAGGAGGTTTAACCTGTGGCGCCTGAAATTCAAAAGCGCATTGTCGTGACCGGCAGCGGCGTTGTCAGTCCTCCCGGATGCGGTACTTATAAGGTCTGGTATAGGCTTCTGAGGAGCGCTCGGGTATAACAAGCCTTTCGATACCAATCCATTGATGTCGCCTGAAAGCGTCAGGAGATTTTAAATGCCGTTTTGTCGGTGAGTAGTACCGTAGCCCGGCAAAGGCGGCTACGGTTTGACATATTTCACCAACCCTCCTCGCTGCAAAGTCAGAGCTGCCAGTACCGGTGAAGAACCCCTTGTGCGCCATCGGGGTGATCATGGCAAGGCCTCTATCCATCTTAAAGCAGTACTGATTTTAGTTACAGCATCCTATTTAAAGCCAAGTCTGTCCCAAGCCTATGGCCCGGAGCGGTACGGCTTCTCAGTGGGGAGAAGCGGATCCGGGTATCGGGATGTACGTAGAGGTTACCAAAAGACTTTATGGATGCTGTAACTAATTCTGTTATAGACGATGCCATCCGTATACAGTTTACTACCTTAATTTTCATAGCTACTGCGAAAGTTTTTTAATAGAGCGAGATTTTATGCCGGTAACTAAGTGGAGAGAGCGACCTTTTTAGTGCTGTCTCTGACGCACGAAAGATACTCCCTTTTTGAAGGGCATGCTGTGTTAAGTATTAATATTCGAAATTAATAGCTAACCGGCCCTACTTTTTGACGCTAATCTCATGTATCGAAGTTAAGTGCTTTTCAGATGCCCCTTCGCCATTTTTCGGTTTCAACATGACCTACTCATGCGGTAAAAGGCATAAGAAAAGGGGTTAGTTTAGTGAAACCTGACAAAGCTGAATTTATGTTACGGTGCCAGCGCAAAACCGCGCCCGACTGCAGTAAGTTAATAAAGGGCAATGTTAAGGCTGGAGGACAGTATAGGGTTCCGGATCGGTATTCAGGCGCCTCGGCTGTTCGGTTTTCAGCACCGATTCCAGCGCGATGACCTGCTGAACCATTATTTTCGATGATCAGGCGACCCAGTATGGTAATGGCCGTTCTTTCTGCCCGCTTTGGCTACCGCAAGGGAACCAACCTGCCCTGCCGTTTCATTCAGCAGTTCATCCAGACGTTCCCCGTTCTGGCGGCTGCGTTTTTCCGGCTCGCCTGCCTGATGACTTTGTCCTGCTCCTACCTCGCCAGGTCTGTACTGATAGCCTAGTTGCGGAACTGGCCAGGTCAGGCACGGCTCTCTTCTCCAGAGATGCCGCATAACGCAAAAATTTTTCAGACAACTAAAGACGCAATGGCTTGTTCGGGCCGCTATCATTATCCTTCTCGTGCAGCACGATAACGTAGCGCAGCTGTTCATGTACTGATAAAGCTTCAGGCGGGCTGTTACAGGCTTTACGTCCGTTTTCATAAACCTGAAGCATACCCCTTGCCACATCGATATGCTTCAATGGCGCCATGATTTCAGACGGATAATCGCTGTCGGGATTGTAATCGCAGTTTGCAACCAGTGTGTGGGACAGGACATCCAGCACCTGGCGGTTTTCAGAACGCGCACGTATGCGCATCGGTTTTGGTTTGAAATCCGGATCGTTGTGACGCGTATAGAGTACATATCCCGTCTGACAGAGCTTAATTAGATCCCGGTTTCTGTGCCAGTCGTGGCTTTGGAAACTTACAACTATCCTGGCTGCCAGATAAATACGTATCCTCTTATGCCCATAGTGTGTAGCTCAGATGCTTGCTCGTTCCACATTGAAGGCACATATATCTGCACCCTTAAGTCACATAATGCCCGCTTCTCCAGCGCAGATATATTTGTGACAAGCGCCAATGCATGAAAAAGTGTGATGTGCATAAAGACATCCTGCCGGATTAAAGTTGTCTGTGTTCCGACCTATGCGATGCCGACAAATCTGCCCGCAGCAAGCAGAGGGCGCAGCGTCGAAACCGCACCTAGTGCACTACAGGCAAGGATTAATACGAAATCTACAAACCAAAACAGAAGATCATAGTGGGACTTTCAATATGAAAGAAATCAAAAAATAATTTATTTATCATAAAGTTAAGTACATAAATTCTGCGGGACAATTTTATGAGTGGCTGCATAATGAGCGATGCATTCTGGCGCGGCATAAATGATACTATTTAAGACAGTTATGCTTTCCAAATACACGCCGCTCAACCTCTTCGCTGATGAAGTTATCTGTAGGCTCAGAAAAAAACCTCGGGACTTTCAGTATGAAAGGATCCGAGAAAAAAATTAAAATTCAGTCAGTTACATACGAATTTTTGGCGGGACAATTTGACTGGCAGACGATGCCGGGATCGCCCGGCACTTGATAAACTTTCTATTCACCGCCAGGCATTTTTTCCATTATTTGCTTTATTGCCTCATCAATCTCCGCCTGTAAAGCAGGTGAAATTCGGGAGAACTCGTAGACTACCAGACGTTTTTTCAGGTCAGTTTTCTTTCTGGCATATTGACGACGATCGGCAAATTCGCGCAGTTTTACTGTTTCAACCTGCTTACCCACTGCCTGTTTTAAACTCTTACTTTCAGCACGAATTATCGCAATAATTTTCGCTTTATCCGTACTTGCCCCCTCAGTCTCTGCAATCTGCTGCCTGACCTTTTTCATCAGTTCAGCAACAGGCATTCCTTTATTTTTAGCATCTTCAGCCACCTTGAGAAGCAACTGGTAGTCAGCCAGGGAGATATCATTGATCACGGGAAATACGGCGACCATCTCATCAGGAACCGCAGCAGCCTGGAACGCGCGCGTAACTTTAGCTGGAGAGATATTTTCCGCTCGTGCTATTTCGTCCTTGGACATACCTTTGTCGTACATCATCTCAAAACGTTTGCCCAGCTCGCGTAAACTGTGTTCCCGTGCTGTCTGGATATCAATAGCCAGTTGGCGCGCGTCTGCAATGCTGAGCTCGTCTTTGGTGACCAGTACGTCAAATTTTGTCTGGCTAAAAATACATGCGGCACGCCGGCGTGTACCGTCCAATATTTCGATACGCCCACCGACTTCGCGACCGATAGCCGGAAAAAATTGTTGCAGCTTAATGGTACGCGAGATATCACTAACTGATTCAGGCGTAAGCATGGTTTGATCACGCCCGTTAACAGCTGAGTCAACAAATGTTTTAGCCTCGATATCTCCGCTAAACACAACGGTACTGACAAATTTTGCGGTTTTACCTGATTTAAGCGTAAAGGTCCTGAAATTACCTTCCCCTTCGAGCATTTTGGCAAACTCAGAACTGCTGTTTCCCAGTACACGCCCGCGTGCTAATACCTTTTTCATTCTGCGGCTCCCCTGATGAACTCAATTCGGTCAAAAACCGCCTTTGTGAAACGTTCGGCTTCTGTACGGGCCTTTTTTAGTGCTTCTGCGCTACCGGGATAAGACACCGGATTTGCACTTATTATCGTATCGAATGATTCACCGCAGCGCTCAAATCCATCCAGGCGCGGCAAGGATGAATCCAGAATGCTGCTTGCATAAACTTCCCGCGCCAGACTGTGTGACGTTTCATGATCGCGCTTATTGGTCATCTTGGACATAAACCCGATATTTGCGCTTAAACGCGGTTCGACGCCCTCTTCTTCCAGTCGCTCCAGCATTTCAGGTAAGCGGGTCAGATATTTAAGCGTCGAATGGAAATCGACCTGTGCCGGTGGAGTGGGCGTCAACAGTAAATCACTGGCCGCCAGGCCATTAAGCAAAAACGGATCGAGGTGAGGGCCGGTATCGATAAAAATAAAATCGTAATCGTCAGCAACACGGTCAATGATTTTTTTCCTGAGGACTTCAGAAGGCTTTGAGCCGGGAAGATGTTCTGCAACCAGTGACTCCCACTGGCTGGCCACAAAACCATCATCAATGGATGCCGGTATCACATCCACGCCAGGGATGATCGTCGGGCGGATGACGGTTTCGCGTAATGTTTCCGCATCAAGATCGTTCAACATAGCCTGCGCAGCAGTCTCAAGAACCGACCCGATACTGTGGGTATGATCCAGGAACATGGTGCTTGATGCCTGAGGGTCGAGATCTATTACCAGAATCCGTAAATCATGACGCAACAAATCCTGATGTACACGTAGTGCATGTGCCAACGTTACGGTACTGACGGTCTTCGATACCCCACCTTTCAGGTTTACCACAAAAATCACATAAGGTTCCTGATGTATATCCCGGTATTTAGGAATTTTGCGATGCGCATAGATATCTATAACGTTTTGAATTGTTAATGCATATTGTTCAACGTTACCGACCTGCTTTTTGTTGAAATCATAACCCTGTTCTTCCATTTCTTTCATGGATTGTTCGACGATACGGCGGCTCAGTTTAGGTAGCTTTGCCACTGCATTGCGAGTATAAGTCTGATGGTACTCTGTCAGGTTAAACTCTTTCCGCTGCTCCTCAATATCCCGGCTCATCGCCTGCAGTAAAGAACTTGCTCTCAAAGCTATCGTACCAACACCACCGTAATCGCGTTTCATCATTATTCCTCGGTTATAATCCCTTGTCTGAACGGGCATCTCAGCAAAAACAATTGTACATACACCCGGCCAACGTACAACAAAAAATAGCCAGGCAAAAAAAAATTGTACGTAATCATTTTAATTGACGCTCAACCTGAAATCAGGTGGCCTGGAAGCGCGATAGAAAGATTTGCTATCCGGCGTAAACCGGCATCATTGAATCCAGGGTAGGGCAAACAATGGTGCGAATGTGTGATGAGGATAAAAAAGGCATTTCGCCTTTCCATGCGTTACGTTGTTAGCGATAGTGGACACGCTTTCCGGTGCAAGCTCAATGTTGTCCATCACAACAGTGAGTGGTTGAGCATGCGCCTCGTTATGATGTCGTTTCCATCAGGGTTAACCTGTCCTGCAAACTGCTGAACGACGACCTCTGGGAGCTCGATATCATTAAGAGAGATCCGATGAACGTGCGTAGAAAGTTCTGTTAGTAACCGCAATTCAGAAAACCGCTGGGGTTTGGACTGGTGAAATAGCTTCCGGATGCGACGGAGAGTAAGTCTTGCCGTCTGCATCCGGAGGATCGGCAGAATGAACTCAAATCATTTGTGGGATACCTTTCCTACAGAAGCACAAACGGACCAGGGTAGAAAGAATGGCAAACATTAAGCCAAGAAATACTTGATACCCTGCATTAAATGCAAATGCTTGCAGCCTTAGCGTAAGCTTTTCCTGTTCGCCTCTTATAGCCTGAACAAAGTTATGGCCTTTTTGCCGGGATCCTGATACGAATTCATGTCAAATCGTGAAGCGATTTGCTCAAAGGAGGCCCGAGCCTGAACTCGTCAAATGTTATTTCAAGTCCTTCTCTCTCCGGGGTGCAGCCCATCACGCCGATAAAACGTTTTTTTATATCTGGCCAGTGACATAGCCTCAGCAACGGCCATTTTTTACTATCTGTCGAATACTGGATCCTTAAGGCCTCGTTTTCCAGCGTAGCGCGCATCCAGAAAGTTTGCGGATCGCCGGGAAAAAGACCGGTTGACCAGTCAGAGGTTTTACGCGTAACCACGCACCCTATAGATGACAGATCGTCATTAAATTCAATCCCAGCTTTAACCCAATGATGTTCGTCATCCTGCAAAAAAATACCTGCCTGGTCATACAGATGGCAGAAATTCGCCATGATTTTTACCTGAAGGGTAAAGTCGTTCTCCACGTAAAATCCATACGCATGTCCGGTATGCCGCTGAAAACCGTAATAGGTTTGACGCCAGAAATCCGTGTTGAGCGCGGTAGTTAACTGTAGTTTTCCATTTTCCAGTGAGTAGTTATCGGGCTTGTTGATCCAGTTGCCTTTGCCTGCTTCCAGTGAATCCACAACAATCATAAGCCTTCCCCATGTTGAGCGTATATCAGACCCTGTTTTTTGAATTCTCGTTTATTCAGCAAACCGCAATATAAGCTTTTAGTCACAAGCGGTTAGCCAGAGGCGGTCAGTCAGGGCATAACGCATTAAAAACGAGAGTCTGGTTTCCCGGGCGCAAGGTTAAAATCCTGGCATGGGAAGTATTGTCAGCGTAGCTGATTATTGTGGCATGGGTTCTCTCAATGCATATATTGCTTTTTTAGCGGTGCCTTAATGTGCAACTAAAGCCAATGTTAATTAGTATATTTTATCCGCTGTGATCCCCTTGCATATGTGAAAAGTCGCTGCCAGTTGAAAGCACTTATCTATTTTTTTCAAATCAGTCAGACCATGTTGCGGTCTTAGTTTTGATATCGAACATCAAAAGGTGGTAAGAGGCGTAGTGTACCAATAGTGATAGCCAGTTTTTCCTTATTATTCACAGGCCAGATCCAATCAATCGATCCTGAATAGATCCTTCTAAGATCCCTAAGAGATCCCCGGAGTCGCTCAGCCCTTATCTGGCCTGTCCTGGAAGGGGGTTACTATCCACTGTGGTGAGCAAAATAACCACTGTAATAAGCTAAATAACCGCTATAACGAGTAAAACATCCACGCTGGACAGTAGTTAAAAACCACTGTAGTGAGTATCATGCCAATTTGCCTGTAGATAACTGATGATTAAGCAGTTGCCGCTGTAGCATTGCCTGTAGCGGGTTTGCTGAACCTTTGTATTATCCGGACACAGCTTTAACCCATAGCTATCCACAGGCTCCTGAAAATAAGATTTTTTTATCCACTGGTTCGATCCAATAACAGATCATATAAAGAACCAGAAAGACCCATAAAGATCCCCGCGCTTCGCAAGGCCTGCCGTAACTGGCCTGAGAAGGGATCGTTAACCACTGTGGTAAGTAAAACAACTACTGTAGAGAGTAATAAATCCACTATAGCAAGTAGCCTGACCACTACGGTGAGTGTTAGTATCCACTGTAACCAGTAACGGCGAATATCGCTTGTTCATATCACGGGTTTGTAAAATGCCGAAAAAAGAACAAGAAATTAGTCAGATAGATGCAGCTTTTTGTGAAACGGACAAAAAGACGGGAGAGGTTATCAACCTGACTCCTAACAGTAACAATACCGTTCAGCCGGTGGCGCTGATGCGGCTTGGGCTGTTTGTACCCACGCTTAAATCGACGGCGCGGGGCAGAAAAAACCAGATGTCGACCATGGATGTCACTGACGAGCTGAAACAGCTGTCGATCGTTAAATCCGAAGGGTACGAAAATATCAGGATAACCGGTGCCCGGCTTGATATGGATAACGATTTCAAAACCTGGGTCGGCATTATCCATGCCTTTGCCAAATATAAGGTGCTGGGAGACAGCGTAACGCTGCCGTTCGTCGATTTCGCTAAACTGTGCGGCATCCCTTCTGTACGCTCTTCAGCGAAGCTGAGAAGCCGTCTGGATGCTTCCCTGACCCGCATTGCGACCAATACTATTCAGTTCAGCAACAAAGAAGGGGAGTATTACGTCACGCATCTGGTGCAGTCAGCCAAATACAGCACTAAAACCGACAGTGTTACTCTTCAGGCCGATCCCAAGATTTTTGAGCTCTATCAGTTCGATAAAAAGGTGCTTCTTCAGCTCAGAGCCATCAACGAGCTGTCCCGTAAAGAGTCTGCACAGGCGCTTTATACTTTTATCGAAAGCCTGCCGCCTTCACCAGCGCCCATATCCATGGCCCGCCTGCGCGCTCGCCTGAATCTCACTTCGCGTACCATCACGCAAAACGCGACCGTCCGTAAAGCGATGGAGCAGCTGAGGGAGATCGGCTACCTGGACTACACAGAGATTAAGCGAGGCAAAATCGTCTATTTCGTCATCCACTACCGGCGGCCAAAGCTCAGACCGGCAGAAATCCCGCTTGGCCTGCCCGATTTGCCTGAGGACGAGATTGAGGAAACCGCACCCCAGGGCGAAATGGTTATGCTTTCGCGAGAAGAGCTGGAACTGTTAGAAAAGATCCGTAGCGGTAAAAAACCGTAACCACTGTGGAGAGCAAAAGCGCCAGCAACCACTGCGATGAGCGTCAGTTTGCTCCTGTAAGTCACCGTTATGTCGGATAAGCAACCACTGTAATGAGAGGCGGATCTCATTATAGTGGTTGTTGAACCAGATTTAACCAAAAAGCCTGGCTCAAATACCTTCCTGCCTGGCTTTACCAAAACATGACTCTAGCCATACCCGCTGTACGCCTCGCTATTAAAGGTCGCGCTCACCAGAGTGGATACATTTTTACCGCCGTTTTACTCACTATAGTGGTTATTACTCCCCATAGTGGTTTATTACTTTCCGCAGTGGTCAAAAGTTTACGCCTTTTTACTCGCTTCAGTGGTTAAGCGGAAACTGCCCGGCAGAAACCAGGAAGGGCGTTTTCTTCATTCTGAGAGCGGCGGTTGGTCACCTACGAAATGATATTAATGCTTTACATCGCTCGAGATGGACTGCTCTCGGGAGCTCGCTGACTACAGTCATCTTCGTGCGCACAATGCGGCAGGACAGCAGGCGTTCCTTCCATTTATTGATCCCTGTTCTGCAATCAACCAGCTATTTTTCAGCAGCCTGCCATACTCTGTTAACGAAAATTCGTGCGTTTATCATTTTTTATTTATCAGACGGCTGTGACGCAGCGGTTTATGAGGGCCAGATATGTTGCAGGAAAAAGTAGCGGTAATTACAGGTGGGACTTCTGGCGTAGGACGCGCCAGCGCACAGGCCTTTGCTGAAGCAGGCTATGCGGTAGCGGTGATTGGCCGTAGTGAACAAAGCGTAAAAGAGACTATTGAAGAGTTAAAACTGTTTGGTGTACAGGCATCGGGCGCGGCAGTAGATGTGGCAGACGGCGGCGCGCTGTTGGCGGCCGGTCGTAAAATCGAAGCCGAACTTGGTCCGATCAACGTCTGGGTTAACGCAGCCATGCTGACCGTGCTGGCGCCCGTTACGCAAATTACTGACGAAGAATTCCAGCGCGTCACCGATGTGACCTATCTGGGCTGCGTTCACGGCACCCGTACTGCGCTAACGCTGATGGGGGAACGTGACGAGGGGATTATCGTACAGGTAGGCTCAGCGCTCGCTTATCGTTCGGTTCCGCTACAGTCCGCTTACTGCGCGGCCAAAGCGGCAATCAGGGGCTTTACGGATTCGCTGCGCAGCGAGCTGCTGCATAACAACAGTTCGATTCGGCTGACTATGGTGCATCTGCCGGGCGTTAATACCCCTCAGTTTGACTGGTCGCGTAACAAAATGGGCAACACCGTTCAGCCTATGCCGCCCATTTTCCAGCCGGAGGTCGCCGCCAGAGCCATTCTTAAAGCCGCGCGCCATGCGCCGCGGGAAGTGTGGGTCGGGCGTTCCACATTCCAGTCCATCGTGGGCAATATGCTGTTCCCGGGCCTGCTGGATCGTATGATGGCAAAACAGGGCTGGAGCGGCCAGATTACCGAGGAGCCGGAGGTCGCTGGCCGGCCGGATAACCTGCATCAGTCCGTCGAAGGACTGCACCGCAGTCACGGCCGTTTTGATGAAAAAGCGGAGCAGCGTGCGCTTAATCTGAACGTCAACAACCCCGGATTGACCATTCTGGGCGTTGCTGCCGTGGCCTGGCTGGGATTACGCAGCTTGCGGCGCCGTTAAAGCCTCTGCACGAGCAGGAGGTGAGCATATCGCAATTTTTGAGTAAAAGGCGCTCACAGAGCGCCAGTTACCGCGAAAACTACTGCGTAAAGGCCTCGCGGAAGGCCTCCAGCGCCGCTGCCGAATCATCCGATGCCCAGCCTTCCAGCGCGACCGTGCCGTGATAGTCAATCTCCCGAAGCGCTCGCGCTACCGCCTTGTAATTGATCTCACCGGTGCCGGGCTCTTTACGGCCCGGTACGTCAGCTACCTGAATCTCACCGATATGTTTCTGGCTTTTACGGATCAGCTCAATCAGGTTGCCTTCGCCGATCTGTGCGTGATACAGGTCGAGATTCATTTTCAGCGCGGGGCTGTTAACGGCGCTGACCAGCGCCAGCGTATCGGCCGCCAACGCAAACGGCGTTCCCGGATGGTCAACGGGCAGATTGAGGTTTTCCAGCGTAAATATTCGTCCGGCGCGTTCGCCCATTCGCGCCAGCTGACGTAAGGTTTCCACAGCCTTAAGCCACATCGCACCAGTCACCACCTCGACCGGTTTTACCGGTAATCCTTTGTCATCCAGACCGGTTCCGTGAAGATTTAAAGCCGGACACCGTAGCCGCTCTGCGATCGCCAGCGAGGCTTCAGCGCTTTGCAGCAGCTGCCGGATATCGTCGTCATCGGTCAGATTACCGCTGAGATAGCCTGTCATGGAGGTGAAGCGCGCGCCGGTGGCGGCCAGCGCATCAATGTCTTTACCGGCCCATCCCCAGATTTCGACACCAAACCCCAGCGCATGAATACGCTTTACCCGCTCCACAAACGGCAGATCGAGGAAGACCATTTCGGCGCAAACGGAAAGCTGATAGCTGTTCATTAGCGTGCGTCCAGTTTGACGGGCTGACATTGTTTAACTGATTCAATGCAGGCCAGCGCAATTTCGAGCGCGTTACGCGCATCTTTGCCCGTAGCACGCGGCGTTTCGCCGGTGCGGATACAGCGCGCAAATTCGGCCATCTCCGTCACATAGGCTTCACGCAGCAGCTCGGAATCCATGCGGGAAGTTTCAATAACAATGCCGCCCTCGTGATAGCGCACGCAGTTGGTAGCGTTGATATTGCCCGCCTGCAGCATGCCTTTGCTGCCAAAGACTTCACCGCGGACGTCATAGCCATAGACCGCCTGAAAATTGGCTTCCGCCGTCGCGATGGCGCCATTGTCAAAGCGGATAGTCACTACTGAGGTATCCAGCAGGCCTTTGTCTTTAAAATCCGGACGCACCAGCGCGTCGGCCAATGCGTAAACCTCCACCGGTTTTGCGCCGGGGTTAAAATGCAGCAGCGTATCGAAATCATGGATAAGCGTTTCAAGAAAAATGGTCCACTGCGGGATGGGGGCCGGATCGCGCAAGGCCGGATCGCGAGTGACCGAACGGCTTAACTGAGTCGTGCCGTTCACGCCCGATTTCACCGCCGCAATCGCAGCGGCAAAGCCGCCGTCAAAACGACGGTTAAAGCCGACCTGCAATACCACACCGGCATGGCTGGCCGCCGCGATCGCACGGTCCGCTTCCTCAAGGGTTACCGCCATCGGCTTTTCGCAAAAGACGTGTTTTCCCACGCTGGCGGCCGCTATGACCCATTCAGCATGAGTACGCGCGGGGGCAGCAATAGCAATGGCGTCAATGTCCGGGTCCTGCAACAGCGCATGAAGATCGCTGTAGGCTTTTGCCACGCCGAGCTTTTGCGCCAGCTTTTCCGCCGCGCCGGGCTGCGGATCGGCTACGGCCGCCAGCGTCGCGCCCGGCACGCGCCAGGCAAGGTTTTCAGCATGGAAACTGCCCATCCTTCCTGCACCGATAAGTCCCACTCGTACAGTTTTCATCATCACAGCACTCCTTATTATTTAGTGTTTGCCCAGTCGGGCAGGGAAGATTGTTCAGCGGGCCGCGTCGCCCTGGCTGCGAAGCGGCGGGATTTGGAAAGCATCAGCGGTTCGATATGTTCAAGAGAGACGCCACGCGTTTCCGGCAGGAAGCGCTGTACGAACCAGAACGCTACCAGGCATCCCACCGTGCACAGCATCAGCGGAAAAGCGCCGTGGAAATGCGTCATCAACAGGGCGCTGCGGTTCATCATGGGGAAGCTTTGCGTGACGATAAAATTCGCCACATACATGGAAGAGAAGGCGAAACCCATCGCCACGGCGCGCATGCGATTAGGGAAAATCTCTGAAATTAGCAGCCACGCGCCAAGACTCCACGACAGCCCGAAAATCAGAACGAAGGCCACCAGCCCAATCACCGGCAGCATGCCGTCAATCTGCGCGATAAACGCCCATGAGGTGAACATCAGGCACAGCGCGCATCCTATTGCGCCCCAGCGCAGCAGCGGCTTCCGGCCAAAGCGGTCGATGGTGCTCAGACAGACTGCCACGCCCGCCAGCAGCGCCACGCCCAGAAAAATGCTCTGGAACAGCGAATCCTGGGTGCTGCCGGTAATGTTCTGCAGCAGGGACGGCGCGTAATAAAGCAGGATATTGATACCGGAAACCTGCTGCAAAATGGCGATCGCGCAGCCTGTCAGCAAAATGTAGCGTGCACGCGGGTCGCGCAGGATGCCGCGCTGGCTGGACTGGGCAGGTGCGTCCTGAGAAGAAGCCAGAATTTCCGTGAGTAAACGCTCGGCGTGTTGCGCGTTGGACAGGCGGGTCAGCACCTGGCGAGCGCGATCCTTTTTACCTTTCAGCGCCAGCCAGCGGGGAGATTCCGGCATCAACGGCACCAGCAGCAGGAACAGCGCGCAGGGCACCACGCCGGAAGCCAGCATCCAGCGCCAGCCCTCGCTGACGATCCAGGCATGCGGCATACCGCGCGCAATCAGATAGTTAACGATATACACCGTGACCTGGCCGCCAACCATCAGCATTTGCTGCAGGCCAAGCATACGGCCGCGCCAGTCCTTGGGGGAGATTTCCGCGATATAGAGAGGGGTAATCGCTGACGCCATTCCTACCGCCAGCCCGCCAATTAGTCGATAGAGCACAAAACCCGTCAGCGAATGGGCGAGAGCGGATCCCATGGCGGAAATAACAAAGAGTACGGCGGTAATAATCAACGTGGACTTGCGCCCGATACGGTCTGAAACGTATCCCACGCCCCATGCGCCCGCCACGCACCCCAGAATAACGTTTGAAACGGCCCAGCCGCTTTCCCACGCAGAAAGGTTGAGATGTTCTGTTAAAGGCTCAATTACGCCAGAGATCACCGAAGCGTCATAGCCAAGGATCACGCCGCTGAGTGAAGCAATGGAACAGATGAAAAGAATCAACCGGATATTATGTTTACGCATCACAACCCCTTTCCTTTTAACGCTTTCAACGTGTCTGTAAGAGGTATTGCAAAGGGGATGCCAACCGGTAGGGGCCTGTAATGTGAAGTACCACACAGTTAGAGATCACAAACTGGAAACAAAATTTACATGTCAACTTAACATGTAAATAAAATGGACATTCCAGACCTTAAAGGATGTGTAGATGAAAAACCTGAGCCGGCTACCCTTTAAAGACGAGAGCGATCCTATCTTCAGCCTGCCGGACAGCACGGAAGTCACGGAGTGGGACAGCCTGCTGTGGCAAGGCTGGCACAGCTTTACGGGCGGCAAACAGCCGGGCTGGATGCGGCAAAGCATTTTGCATTCCTGGCAGCGTTCTCGGGCGCTTAATATCGATCCGGAAACGTTCAGCTATATTTCCCCATCGCCAGACGAACTGGCCGCTATCCTGGAACAAAATGCAGAGATGATTCAGGTTGCGCGCAGCATTATGGAAAACCTGCTGGCCTATAATCCGGACGGCCATATCAACCTGACGGATGCTGACGGGGTAACCTTGTATTATTGCGGTGCCGATCTGACGCCCGTTGGCAGCATTTTGCGTGAGGAGGTGCTGGGCACCAACTGTACCGCGCGCTGCCTGATCGAACAGCGGCTGGTATACGTGTTAAGCGGTGAAAACTGGAAGCTGGATCTGCGTAGAAGGCATCGGCAGTGCGCCGCCGCGCCGGTGCGTGATAAGAACGGCAAGCTGGCTGGCGTGCTGACGCTTACCGCCACGCCGGATAAGTTCAACACGCACACGCTGGGCACCGTTCAGGCAGCGGCGGAGACGATAGGCCAACAGCTGCAGCTGCGTCATTTGCTCGCCGAGCAGCAATCTATCCTGGAAACGCTGAATGAAGGGGTAATCGTCTGTGACCGCCACGGCAGCATCAAAACGCTTAATCGCTATGCCCGCCAGATTTTTTGTGGCCTCGATCCGGAAGCGGGATCCATTGATGCGCTGCTGCGTCCGCAGGACGTCTCGCTGCTCAGCCTGCCTTTCTGTAACGATCGCGAGCTGCTTTTTATGCCCGGCGGCAAAGAGCCGGTCTCCTGCCTGGTTTCACTGATGCCCGCGCCTGACGGCGGGCGCGTATTGTCTCTGCGCGAAAACCAGCGTATCCGCGCCATTACCCGGCGGGTGATGGGCGTGAGCGCCAGCTATACGTTCGATATGATCCGCGGCTATTCGCTGCCGCTGCAGCAGGCTATTCAGCAGGCAAGGGCCAGTAGCCGCACCGACAGCACCGTGCTGTTGACGGGTGAAAGCGGCACGGGTAAGGAGCTGTTTGCCCAGGCGATCCATAATGCCGGCCCGCGCCAGCAGGAGCCTTTCGTGGCGCTGAACTGTGGCGCGCTGCCGCGGGATCTGGTACAGAGCGAGCTGTTTGGCTACGCTGATGGCGCATTTACCGGCTCGCGGCGAGGCGGATCGGCCGGAAAATTTGAGCTTGCCGACGGCGGAACGCTGTTTCTCGACGAAATTGGCGAAATGCCGCTGGAAGCACAAACCAGCCTGCTTCGGGTGATCCAGGAAAGCGAAGTGGTGCGTATTGGCGCCGCGCATCCTCTTAAGGTCAACGTCCGTATTATTGTCGCCACCCACTGTAATTTGTCCGATGCCGTGGAGAAAGGCGCTTTCCGCCGCGATCTGTACTATCGCCTCAATGTTGTTTCCCTCAATATTCCCCCGCTACGCGAGCGGCGTGAAGACATACCGGGCCTGGTAAATACTTTCATTCAGGCGCTTTGTAACCGGCTGAAGCGCATCGCCCCGGCTGTTTCACCGCAGGCGATGGCCTGTTTACAGGCCTGGCAATGGCCCGGCAACGTGCGCGAGCTGGAAAACCTGGTCGAACGGATGGTGAATTTATGCGAGGGGATGGAAATCAGCCAGCAGGATCTGCCCGAGGAGATGCGACAGGGAGATCCTGTTGCTCAGCCAGCGTCCGGGCAGGCTTCGCTGCATGAAAAAGAGCGCCAGCACGTGCTCGAGGTGTTGAGTGCAAATAAGGGAAATATGCGTCAGTCGGCCCGGCTTCTGGGAATTTCACGCACTGCGCTTTACAATAAATTAAATCAGTGGCAGGTGGATCTCATTGCCCTGCGCAAAAACATGCGCAGCCCGGTGTAGGCTGGTGAAGCATGACGGCACAGTTGCACAGCGCGTACAACGTCAGTGCCGGAAAAACACTAAGCGGGCCCGATGTGCGTTAAAATGGTGACCAGACTATATTGCGGTCACATTTCGTTAACGGGAGCTCACTGAGCGAAGCTAAAAAAAATGACTGAACAAAAACTTCCTGCCGCCACGCGCGGCCCGTCCGATCACACCCTTCGTGACCAGATTGTCAATGCCGCCATGGAGTACTTCAGCCATTACGGCTTTGAGAAAACCACCGTGTCCGATCTGGCTCGCTCGGTGGGCTTCTCCAAGGCGTATATCTATAAGTTCTTCAGTTCAAAACAGGAGATAGGTGAAGTCATCTGCGCCAGCTGCCTTACGCAGATAACCCAACGTCTGAACGCCGCGCTGGAAGAGGCGCCTTCGGCCACGGAGAAAATGCAGTGCCTTTTTCAGACGCTTACGGTGGCGGGGAGCGAGCTGTTTTTTCGGGAACGCCGCCTTTTTGATATCGCTGCTGCGGCTTCGCGCGATCGCTGGTCGTCGGCAGAGCGGTATGAAGCCTGGCTGCGCGAAACCACCGTTGCCATTCTGCGCGAGGGGCGCGAGGCGGGAGAGTTTGAGCGTAAAACGCCGCTGGACGAAACGGCTGCCGCTGTTTATCTGGTGCTCAGGCCCTACGCCGATCCGGTGCAGCTGCAGGCCGCCCTTGATACGGCCAAAGAAGATGCCAGCCGCCTGGCTGCGCTGGTGCTGAGAAGCCTTGCGCCTTGATTGCCTATTTTTTGAGGCATGGCTCAGAGAAGGGCGCACTTATGCTGCTATTAAATAAGATAACTTATGCGCTGGCCCGATCCCTTTTTGCCCGCCTGCCTGCTGACCGCGCATGGCGACAGCCAGCGCGGCCAGGCTGCGTCAAGAGGCGCTGACAGACCTTAAAAGCGCTCAGCAGAGAGATGCGGCGGGAGTCGGGGCAACGGTGAATTGCCCCTCGTTATTGGCTTTTAGAAAAAGTCAGGCCTGCGCAACCACGATATTTACGGCTTCCAGCGTCGCAGGGAAGTACTTTCTTCATAGGGAAGCCTGGAAGGCAGTGAGATTAATTCAATTACGCTGCCCCAGGGCGTCCGGCCGTAGCAGAAAAAGTTATTGTCTCCTGCCTCGGTCGGAAACATCAGCGGCTGCGGAGACGTAAACATTTTCCCGCCGGCACGCTCAAACAGGCCGATGGCTTCGTTAATGTCATCAACGTAAACGGCAAAATGCTGGATGCCGTAATCGCTGGGCCGTACGGGCTGATGCTGCTCCGGCCCCTGCATTTCAAACAGCTCAAGGCCGGGGCCGTGCTGTAGTTTCATCATCCTGACCGTGGTGATTCTGGTTCCCGGAAACAGGTTCAGGATACTTTCCGTCTCTTCGCCTTTCACGTCGTCGTCCGAGGGCGACACGGAGTCGTAGATAACTTCAGCCCCAAAAGCTTCTGAAAAGAAGCGGGTTGCTTCTTCAATATCAGAAACGGTGATGCCAACATGGTCCATACCGCGAACGGTGCCGGTAGACATAATTTCCTCCAAAGATTTTACAGACAGGGTAAAGGTGTTGCTCAGCTCTGCTTTACCGCCATTTCTGCCAGCGCGCTGAGCTGAGCCGCAATCAGGCTGCGGGTATCCGCATCCGTTATGGTGCAGCTTTGCGGATCGAGCCGGGATGAAGCCTGGCTAATCATCACTTCAGGCTTGTTCAGGACGCTGCCGTCCAGAAAGACCAGGATCTGACGCAGATGATATTGTGCCCGGGCGCCGCCTATGGCACCGGGCGAGGCCGTCAGTATGGCGACGGGTTTGCCGGCAACCGGCGTGTCGGACAGGCGTGAAAGCCAGTCCAGGGCATTTTTAAGGGCACCCGGCACGGAATAGTTATATTCAGGCGTGACGATAATCAGCGCGTCCGCTGCCGAGATCGCTTTGCCCATTGCCATCACGGTCTCGGGAAATCCCTGGGCTTGCAGATCGGCATCATAGTGCGGGATATCGCCCACAGAGCCGAGCGGGCTGATGTCCACGCCTGGCGGCACCAGCGCAGCAAGATTTCGCGCCACAACCGCATTGAAAGACCCTGCCCGAAGGCTGCCCAGCAGGGACACGAACGTAAGGGGTTTTGTCTGTGACATAACGATTTCCCGGTTCAGACGAATTTTCCGGCCGTGGCCGGTCGTGTGTTTATATGCTGACTTCAGTCTGGTATAGAATTAAACATCGATAAACACGCTATAAGTCGCCAGTGAGTAAACTTTATGTCTACCGAATTAACGGCCGAATCCCTGCGGGGGATCACGAATTTTGTTATCACGGCAAAATCGAGCAGTTTTACCGAGGCCGCAGAGCAGCTGGGCATCACAAAATCCGCGGTCGGCAAGAGCGTGGCAAGGCTGGAGGAAAGGCTGGGTACACGGCTGTTCCACCGTTCAACCCGTAAACTGAGCCTGACCAGCGATGGAGAAGCCTATCTGACAAGCTGCCTGTCGGCGCTGGAAATCCTGGACTCTGCTGAAAACATGCTCAGCAGACGTCAGGACAACCCTGCGGGCACGGTTCGTATCGATATGCCGGCATCATTTGGTCGCAACCTGATGATGCCGATACTGCTGGAGCTGACAGCCCGCTATCCGGCTTTGCGGCTGGCGCTGACCTTTAATGACCGTCTTATCGATCCGGTTGAGGAGGGGGTGGATCTGGTGCTGCGCCTGGGCGAACTGCAGAGCACGGATGAGCTGATTGCCCGGCGCCTGAGCCGGCAGCGTCTTTTCCTGTGCGCGTCCCCCGGTTATCTTGAACAACACGGCGTGCCTGACGACATTGAAGCGCTGAAAAAGCACCGCTGCATAATGGGCTTCCGGCGCGGGGCGCCCCTTGCCTGGCGGCTACGTCCGGTGGCAGAGCGGGAAATAAAGTTTATATCCGGTACGGCGCATCAGATAAGCGACGGCGATGCCATGCTGCTGGCCTGTCTGGCAGGGGCGGGGATTGCGCAGTTTCCGGAGTCGATGGTGGGCAGCCATATCACCGCCGGCCATCTTGTTACCATCATGGCCGATCACATGCCAGTTCCGGTTGCGCTTAGCGTAGTCTGGCCCCGGACGCGCCATCTCATTCCGAAAGTCCGGATTATTGTGGACGAACTGCTGAAAAAAGCCGACGAGGGCTATTTCGGCGAGCTCAGGTAGCGTTTTTGTCAATACGCAGTTGATTTCACGCCTGTTTACTCACTTTCGGCAGGCTTATATTCTGGCCGTCCCGTATACGGGTACACACAGGCCGATCGAGCTGCGCCGTCATCACTTTACGTCGGCAGCTCAGCAGTCAGCCTGCTTATAAGACCCGGCAAATAAAAGATGACGGCTATCCGCTTTTCTCACTGTCCATAAGTAAATGCGCAGGCTGGCCGGTTTCGACCATACGCAACATCAGGCTGAGCTCTGCCGGTGAAAGAATGCCTTGTGCGATATTATTTTCAATGCGGTCATGCCGGTCAATTTTCTCCCTGCCAGCAAGATTATTTTCCGACAGGCTTTTGACAAGGGCTTGCCGATCGCCGTCACCCGGCCCAAGAGAAAGTTTGGCCCTCAGGTTGTCAGCAACAATTTCCTTACCCAGATTCTTCAGCTCCACCTCCGTGTCATTATCAATATACCCCGCTGATGCCTCTGTAATCAGACGGTTATAGGGGATACGTCCCTGCCAGGGAGCATGGCGTTCAGGCGTGAACAGGGATTTAGGTTCAAGGTAAACGACGTTATGCCCTAACAGACTCAGCGGTTCAAGCGCGCCGCTGCGCACGCCGATGAAGGCTTTCCCGTTTGATTTCTGCATTATCCGATCAAGAAAATACCACTGATTGACACGCTCTTTCAGAAGCGCAGATTTTTGCCAGAATTTGCTGAGGTCGGGCGTACTGCGATTTTCCCAGGGATGGCGATCTTCAATGCGATTTTTGTACTCATTTCGGAAGCCGTCCCCGATATAGGCTACCGGCGTTCCCTGCTTTTCCAGCGCAGCGTGGATAAGCTCAAACATACGGGGATTGGCAAACGCCTCTTTCTGACGGGCAGAGGCGGCGTCACGAACCGGCGTCTCAAATGGCTTGTTTGTTTTCCATAATAAGACGGAGTTATCTTTCAGGCCCGTTTCCTTAATCGTGCTGTCAACAAGGCTGTCAAGCTCTGCCCGGGCCTCTTCATTAACCAGGCCATAAACCAGCTTTCTGATTTCAGCGCCGGAACGCACCGGATCATCATTGTCTTCCCAGTGTTTTGCCATCATTACCGTCGTTGCGGAGATATGGAAGAGATGGCTGTCGGGTGAGGCATTCTGTGGTTCACAAATGGCGGATTTTTCTCCCAGTACCGTGGTGAAATTTTTCCGGTTCTCCGGATCGTTAAAACTGCCGCTAATGTGGTTCAGCGGGGTTTCACCGTCATAGCGCACTACGGAAAGCCGTTTGTTGATATTTTCCTGACTCACGCCAGACTTTTTCAGGGCATCCGTAATGATTTCAAATGCTTCCATGGCGTATTTTTTTTCAGCAGGCAGTACCGGTTGCTTCTCGCTGTAGCCGATGGTGAGCTTCATTTCCGGATACGTCAGCATTGTCAGAATGGCAGAATACCGATCGCCCACGGCATAACCCGGCATGAATACAGCGGAAGGCTGATTTTTGATATCCGGTATGGTGTTCCATACCGCTTCATCATGGGGCCAGAGTGTGCCGCTGAGTATTCCCTTCCCTGTTTTTTTATCGATCCAGGCTTCCTGATTTTTCCCAACGGTCTTTGCACTGGCACCATAACGTCTTCCACGCTCAGAAGCCTGTCTGCGAAAATCATTCAGGACATCGCTGTCATGAATGACATTTGGTGACGAGGCTGCGCGCGGCAGCAAAACCGACGGGGGACGGAGATTATTGTCAAACTTGGCCAGATGTTTTTTATCGCCTTCCACCATGCTACGGGACAGTGCATCCTTGTATCCCACAAGCAACTTCCTGTCGCCGGAAATCCCCTTGTCTGCTTCCGGGTGATGATCGTGCTGTTTCGCCTCAGAGGAGGGCTCTGTAGGCGGTTCGCTGTCACGGGCGGAGGCCGCGCCCGCTGTCAGGCGACTTTCATCTGCAGACGTATTACTGGAAGGTGAGTCACTGACAGGAGGCTGATTATGAGTATGTTTATGACCGGAAATATACATGGCTTTCTTTGTTCATATTGGTGAGGACTATTAAAGTGGTTGGAAAGTTTATTTTGTTCCTTTATCAACCATCACCATCGGAAAAAATAACCTCAAAGGCCCTGTGTGCGCCATATCTGGCCTTCTGTACGGATACACCCCGTAATCAACCTGAAGCAATTCATCATCCTGCTAAAGCACCGTAATGTGTTTTTGCCGTAAAACCTCAAGCATTTGTTTATCAGGCTCACCATCTGTGATCGGCGCCAGGTCGCCAATAGCAAACGCAGAATGCCCGAAGCATGCATCGTTGCTCATGCTCAATAAAAAATTGTTATCACGTTCGCCGTTTCTGCTGAATAACCTTTCGTCCTGTGTCTGATTTATAATTTTTAGGGATATGCCCTCAGCGTGCCGTTGCGGTGTACACTAGCGAGCTGGATTCAAATCACCACAATATGGAGTCTATGTGCCCCGGGCCTGGTTTTTTCTTTTAATGGCAATAGTGTCTGAAGTAAGCAGCGTTATATTGATGAAATTATATTCGACGCAAGGCAATCTTACGGGCATGTTGTTTATGTATTTCGCCATCGGTTTGTCTTTTACTTTTATGGCGCTTGCGCTGAAAAAAATCTCACTTGCGGTAGCTTACGCAACCTGGGAATCACTGGGGCTGCTTGCGATAGCCGCTATTGGCAGCTTCTTCTTCAGAGAGCATCTGAGCGTACTTCAGCTTACGGGAATTGGCCTGTTGCTGGGTGGCGTTGTAGTCGTTAATATCGCAGAAAATGCGCAGAATGAATAAATGTCGATATTTATCCCCTATTACTATCTTGCGATAGCCATTCTGCTTGAAGTAACGGCTAACGTCTTTCTTCAGCGTTCGGCCGGTATGGCCAAAAAGATCCCGGGCGCAGTGGGCATACTGCTTATTCTTGCATCCTTTACTGCGTTAGCGCAGGCTTTGAAAGGCCTGGAGATGGCCACTGCGTATGCCATATGGGGAGGCTGCGGCATTCTTTTAACCGCACTGTCCGGATGGATTATTTTCAGGCAACCTCCTGGTCGCAAAGCTTGCGCTGGCTTGCTTATGATTACGGCAGGCCTGCTGCTGCTTGAGCTTGGGTGATAATATTTTAAACCTGCCACAATACTCTCTTTTGCTTCAACTCACCCAGCTGGCAGGCGCTTCTTGCCCTGCCTCTGTGTCCGCTAAGGCGCCAGAGTGGCAGCCACCGCATCTTTCGGGCTACTGAAGCCTGGGTAAAGTAACGCAAGAAAAAATTATGCCGTTAACCGCACGCGCGTGGCGGCAAGCCTGTTATACATCTGGAGCGCCCGCAGTAGCCTGACTGCCTGCGCCAACGCGCGGTTATTCACGGCATCAGTCAGTGTTTCAGGCGACGGCCGTCAGGAAATGGCTTCCTTACGGCCAGAAACGTCACCATTCAACGCAGATTTTACCCACGTGAGCGCCGCTTTGCTGATAAGAGAAAGCCTCGCCAAGCTCCTCATATTTAAAAACACGATCGATTACCGGCTTCTTGTTCATTATCTCAAGGGCTTTAACAAAATCACACTGATCCTGGCGGCTTGCCACAATCACGCCTTTAATTTGCACCTGCTTCGCCAGAAGGGAAAGGACAGCCAAGGCAGCCTCATCGCCTGAAAGGATACCAATCTGCGCAATATGACCGCCTACCTTGATCGATTTCAGGGATTCATTCAGGGTTGCCGGTCCGCCTACTTCGACCACATGGTCTACGCCAAACCCCTGGGTCAGCTCAAGAACTTTATCTCCCCATGCAGGCGTTGTTCTGTAATTGATAATTTCATCAGCGCCCAGTTCGCGCACAAAGGCGAGCTTTTCATCGGAGGATGAGGTAGCAATGACTTTGGCCCCCATTGCTTTAGCTATCTGTAAAGCAGCGACGGAGACGCCGCCGGTTCCCTGAACCAGCACCGTTTCTCCTGCCTTAAGGTGCCCGTCTGTTACCAGCGCCCGCCAGGCCGTCAAAGCCGAGGTGGTGATGGTGGCTGACTCTGTATGGCTCCACCCCTTCGGCGCATGGGTAAAGGCGTTTTCCGAACGTACAACGTATTCACTGGCCATGCCATCAACACCGTCGCCGGGCGTGTGCGCAAAGCCGCCCACGGTGGGTACAGGCTTGCCGGCCAGCCAGTTGGGAAAAAATGTAGAAACCACGTGTTCGCCTGCTTTAAACGCTTCAACGCCTTCTCCAACCTCCTCTACTATTCCCGCACCATCTGACAGCAGGATCCGTCCATCTTCAGTAGGAAACTGCCCGGTTGCGACGATTAAATCATGAAAGTTTAGCGAGCTGGCTTTAACCGCAACCCGAATTTCACCTTTGCCGGGCCTGCCCGGATCGTCAATATCTGACACGATAATGTTATCCAGGCCGCCGGGGGCTTTAAGCTGTATTGCTTTCATCGGGGATCTCCTGTTTGGGCATGCGTTTTATGTAATAACCCAGTTTAAACATAATTACAGGGTCACGCTGTCGAAGAGGGCCTTTTGTTACACTGGTGGAATTATAAAAAGCGTTTAAGCTGTCCGTCCGGCCACCTCCAGCAATATATCTATAACGGATTTAGCGGCTAAACCCGGTACTGACGTGCTGCCAATGTGATGGATCTGCGCAATGACGTTATTCAGCGTTATCTGTAGCAGCAAGCTTTCCGCTTCACAGCGCGCAGGCCACTGCAACAATCGTTACTTTTTGCATGTTTGCTCTTCCCCATTGCCTGGATATCGCCTTAATGAAGGCTGGATGCCTGGCTCGCAGACCGGCCGACAGGAAGGTTTTTTGCTTATTACCATGCCCCATATTGTAGCTTGCACACGGAAACGCTCTGTTTCTCTCCAGGGCGGCAGCGAGAAGAAGGTGAACCAGAAAAAATGCGGTACATGCTTAGCGGGCCGCCACCCGGCTGCCAGCTGTGCATCCTCTTTGACAGGGATCTTTGCGCAACGGTAGTCCTGTCTCAGTTTTGATCATGAAGAAGGTTCATGTTCATTGAAAACAAATCACTTTTCCTCAACCAGCGACTCAGGCATAAAGTATGGATTGTTAATAACTTTAGATAATATGAAATCTGGGATGCCCTGAAAGGCAACAAATAAATCAGATTTATAACAAACCAGGATACCAGACGGCCATGAACAAAGCGTTTACCTTTACCATTAAAAGCCTTCGTTTCGACGAAAACTATAACCCCTCCGGGAGTACGCGCATCACCACCAACTTTGCCAATCTGGCGAGAGGTGAGAGACGTCAGGAGAATCTGCGTAACGCTTTAGTGATGATTGATAATCGCTTCAATGCGCTGGCGCACTGGGATAATCCCAAAGCGGATCGCTATTCCGTTGAGCTTGAAATTATTTCCGCTGAGTTAAATGTTGAAGTGAAAGGCAATGCCTTTCCGGTGATTGAAATATTAAAACCTACCATTATTGATAAAAGCACCAGTGAACGTATCGATGGTATCGTAGGCAATAACTTTTCCTCTTACGTACGCGATTACGACTTTAGCGTCTGGCTGCCGGAGCACAATAAAAGCCAGCCCGAATTTACTATCCCCGAAGATTTTGGCAAGCTGCATGGTAATATATTTAAACGCTTCGTTAATTCAGCGGCCTACACGGAAAATTTTAATAAAGCGCCTGTGATATGCCTGAGCGTTTCCACTAAAAACACCTATTGCCGCACGACTAATCAGCATCCTGTACTGGGCTTTGAATATCAGCAGGATGAGCCTTCTCTGACCGATATCTATTTTGCCAAAATGGGGCTGCAGGCGCGCTATTTCATGCCGCCCAACAGCGTTGCGCCTTTGGCCTTTTATTTTCATGGTGATTTGCTCAGTGATTACACCAATCTTGAGCTAATCAGCACCATCAGCACGATGGAAACCTTCCAAAAAATTTACCGGCCTGAGATTTACAATGCTAATTCCGCCGCAGGGGCATTGTATCAGCCCAACCTGACACACCAGGATTATTCGTTAACCCGAATCGTTTATGATCGAGAAGAGCGCAGCCAGCTGGCTGTTGAGCAGGGCAGGTTTACTGAAGAGCACTTCATTAAACCCTACCAGACTATTCTTGAGCAGTGGTCTGCCAATTCCGCTCTTTGATAAACCGAAAATATAAGGTCATCTTTTATGAAAAAGCTTTTACCGACATCCACTGCTGGCAGCTTACCTAAACCTTCCTGGCTTGCGCAGCCGGAGACGCTCTGGTCACCCTGGAAATTGCAGGATCGGGAACTGATTGAGGGCAAGCAGGATGCCCTTCGCCTGTGCCTTGACGATCAGCTGCAGGCAGGCATTGATATCGTCAGCGATGGCGAGCAAACGCGCCAGCATTTTGTCACGACGTTTATTGAGCACCTCAGCGGCGTGGATTTTGAAAAACGTCAGATCGTCAAAATCCGCGATCGCTATGATGCGAGCGTTCCTACGGTCGTGGGCGAGGTGACCCGGCAAAAGCCCGTATTTGTTGAAGATGCTAAATTTTTACGTCAGCAAACCCAACAGCCTATTAAATGGGCCTTGCCCGGCCCTATGACCATGATCGATACGCTTTACGACAGCCATTATAAAAGCCGCGAAAAGCTGGCCTGGGAATTTGCCAAAATTCTTAATCAGGAAGCCAGAGAGTTAGAGGCGGCCGGTGTCGATATTATCCAGTTTGACGAGCCGGCTTTTAATGTCTTTTTTGATGAGGTTAACGACTGGGGAATTGCCGCGCTGGAAAAAGCCATCGAAGGGCTTAAATGTGAAACCGCCGTGCATATTTGCTATGGCTACGGCATTAAAGCCAATACGGACTGGAAAAAAACGCTGGGTTCAGAGTGGCGACAGTATGAAGAGGTTTTCCCTAAGCTGAAAACGTCGGCTATCGATATCATTTCGCTGGAATGCCAGAACTCTCATGTACCAATGGATCTTATCGAACTGATCCGCGGCAAAAAGGTGATGGTTGGGGCTATCGATGTGGCGACCAATGCCGTTGAGACGCCCGAAGAAGTAGCCAATACGCTACGTAAAGCGCTCCAGTTTGTCGATGCCGACAAGCTTTATCCTTCCACCAATTGCGGCATGGTGCCTTTATCCCGTCAGGTAGCAAGGGGCAAGCTGAATGCCCTCAGCGCCGGCGCAGAAATCGTTCGTAGAGAAATTTTGGCCAGGTAACCTTGCTGACCAGCTAATTTTCTGAAAACTCAGTCCGGATTGGGCCATGCCAGCCGGACTGAGTGATAAATACCGTATTCAGCAACGTTATTCCCTGCCAGGACGTCTCCCAGCTATCTCCTGTTCATCCCGGATCATTCAGCGCTCCCTGTCTGCAACCTTTACCTGCGCATTGTGAAATACACCACATAATTTAATCGGTACTCTCAAGAGTTTCTTCACGATGACGATACAAACAGTAATCATCTGCCTTTCGGTATTCTCCCATGAAAGTTTCAACCCGTATTGTCGGAGGCTTCGGCCTCATGGTACTGCTGCTGGTCATTTGCGCCGGCGTGGCTATCAATGCTCTTAACCACGCCCGGGACGATATGGGTGACGTGGTAAACGTCAAAATGAAAAAGTTCCAGCTTGCGCTGGATATGCGCGCCAGCGTACGTGATTTGTCTATCGCGGTAAGAAACCTGGCGTTGCTGACCGACCCGAAGGAAATGGCGCCCGAATGGGACCGCGTGCAGACCCAGAAACGTCTGTTCCTCAAAAACCGTGAGGAGCTGGGTCGGCTGATGGAAACGGATTCGGTACCGGCGGGCCGGGAGGCATACCGGAAAATAGTGGAAAGAGAAGGACCGGCGCTGGCAAGCTTTGAAAAGGCAGGTCAGCTTGGATTGCAGAATCTGCAGCAGGAGACCGTGACTTACCTGATGACCGTCTCTCGCCCGGCGCAGCGGTCGCTGCAGGAAGCCCTCAATACCCTGACAGAGGTGCAGATGCAAAATGCCCGCAGCGCCGTGGAAAGCAGCAGCGATCAAAGCCGTCGTGCCGGGCTTCTGTTGGTCAGCCTGGTGCTGGTATCTGTGCTGCTTGCTGGCGGCACCGGTTTCATGACTATACGGATCCTGATGCGCCAGCTGGGCGGTGAACCGGCGCAGGCGCAGGTACTGGCGGCAGCGATAGCCGACGGTGACCTGACGTCTCAGGTCATGCTTCGTCCCGGCGATAATACCAGCATGCTGGCATCGCTCGCCCGAATGCAGAATCGCCTGGGCGAACTGGTATCGAGGATTAAGGACGCTTCGGCTTCCGTAGCCCTTGCCTCTGATGAAATCGCCAGAGGGAATACCGAACTCTCGGCCCGTACTGAACAGCAGGCAGCTGCGCTGCAGGAAACGGCCGCAAGCATGGAAGAGTTAACCGCGACGGTGAAAAGCAACACGGCGGGCGCCACTTATACGGCTGGATCGGCGCGGGAGGCGGCCGCGCTTGTCCGTGACGGTGAAAAAAACGTGCGCCAGATGACCGAAACGATGGCCGATATCTCTGCCAGCGCGGCGAAGGTTCGCGATATTACCGGCACCATTGAGAGCATTGCCTTCCAGACGAATATTCTGGCGCTGAATGCGGCGGTTGAAGCCGCACGCGCTGGCGAACAGGGGCGGGGATTTGCCGTGGTGGCCAGCGAGGTCCGCACGCTGGCGCAGCGTAGCGCGACGGCAGCGCGGGACATCAAAGGCCTGATTGAAAACGCGGTGACCATGGTGGAGGCTGGCGTGGTAGTGGCCGACGGCACTGCGGAAAATATCATGAGCGTGACCGGGAAGGTTAGCGAGCTGGCTGAGGCAATGGATGAAATCGCGCTGGCTTCAAACGAGCAGATGCAGGGCATTTCTCAGGTGACCGTGGCCGTTGGCCAGATGGACGGCGTAACCCAGAGCAACGCCGCGCTGGTAGAGGAGTCCACGACCGCTTCTCAATCGCTGGCGGAGCAGGTTCATGCCCTGAGAGGAATGGTGGATACCTTCCGCGTCTGAAGAGGAGAGCCCCGGGAGCAGGCTAAAAAGCCGCTCCCGGCTGGCTCGCTATGCAACCGATAAACCATCCCCGACGCTTTTCTTCTGTCCTTTGACTGCGTGCACGGCGGGTCATGACGCCTCTCAAGAGGATATCCAATGCCGGGCCTGAAACCGGAGCCGATCGCGCAACGTTGCCCTTGTGTCGGCCAGTCAATGCCGGTGTACAGGCTGGACGAATGCATTAAAATTATTGAGATAAAACAGGATGCTACGTGTTAATCTTAGCAATCTTTAAGGCCGGACCGGTGCCTGGTGATGCCATTCTTACATTTGTCGTCTGACAGCAGTAATGAAATCGGCCCGGACGATGCAGAAAGCAGCTAAAATTGACGTTAAATTAAATATCTGGAGTAGCTTATGAACGATGAAATCCCGCTTAAATACTACGACATCGTGGATGAGTATTCGACAGAATGCGCAGCACCCGTGGCTGAGGCAGAGCGTAAATCCCTGGCGCACTATTTCCAGCTGCTGCTCGATCGCTTATCAAATAATGAAGAGATCGGTGAAGACGCGCAGAAAGAGATGGCTAAAGAAGCCGGTATCAACGAGAGCCGTATCGATGATATCGCCTCGTTTCTTAATCAGTGGGGCAACGAGTAGTTTTGTCACAGCAGCCGTTAAGGCTGCTTGTCTGTGTCGGCAGCAATTTTTTCAGATAACTTTACTGAGCGAAAATTAGTACCCCTGTGTGATAATATTTATCGGAAATAAATCGCTGTAAATTTAAGTAAAAACGAATGATTTATAACAATAACGAACCGATGATATTAAGCCAAATTTAACCGTTATTTACCCCGTTATTCAGGGCTAAAATTCAGGATCCGGACAGGAAAAGATGCCACCATTACTCCCCCTTCGCACGATAACGGTTTTGGCGCTGATGATTGTGGCGGGCTGTTCTTCCCATAAGCCCGATGAAGCGAACGATAATAGTCCCGATACCACCCATCGCGCTGGCGAACCCGATCTTATTCCGGTTATCGCGGCATTACATGACCAGATGTACGCATGGGAAGGGACGCCTTACCAGTGGGGCGGTACGGAACTCTCCGGCGTGGACTGTTCGGGCTTTGTCTGGCGAACCCTTAAAGACCGGTTCAATTTACCCATGAAGCGAGTCACCACCAGCCAGCTGATCCATATGGGAAAACGTATCCAGCCCGATCGTTTGCAGCCTGGCGACCTGGTCTTTTTCCGTATTAACCGCCAGATGCACGTAGGCTTTTATGATACGGACCGGCATTTCCTTCACGCTTCGGCCAGCCGTGGCGTAATGCGATCGTCACTGGATAACGTTTACTGGAAATCGGTATTTCTGGAAGCGCGCAGGCTGCCGAACGAACACGGTGCCCGGATATCATTTAATTATGATGAAGACGATAAGAACGTTCTGGCTAAAAATTAACGCCGGTTCTGGATTTGCAATATATAAGCCTTCGGGCCAGGAAAAATATTTACAGGATCATAGCGTGGGCTGCCAGGACCACGCTGTGACACAGATTTTTCCTGACAGACTTCTTTATGCTGAGCAGTACAAACCGTCGAAAATATTTGTTTAATCTTCTCCGCACCTGCCGATGTTACAGACAATGGCTCCCCCTCGCTCTCCCTCCCGGCTGAAGATCCTTTAAACCTCCGCGCCTTCCACTGGCTGTCATCTGACAACACCGCACTGGTAAGAGATAATAAATGGGCACCAGCCTGATAAGGAAATAATGGGTCAGTTTCCAGAACCAGACTTATCAACTGATGAATTTTCTTCGTAGCTTCCCCGATCCATGCTTATGACAGCGCGTTCATTTATGCCTCCGCTTACGGGCCTTTCGGCCGTGCACAACAGTGAAAAATGCTCTTAAAACACGGCCGATAACCCTTCTTTATTACTGACTACCCTTCATCCAAATGCCCTTGCGCTGTTTTTAAGCCCTTTAATGTGATCTTCATCAGACTTTCATTGTTAAACAGATGTTGAATACTGGTTCTTTATTGTGAATGAAGGTTATATTTGTTTCACTCGAAACAAAGATGGCGAAAGCAGCGGAGAGCACCATGGACACCAGCTTCACTTCAGTCGATCAACCAGAAGACGCTAAGCAAAATATACGCCTGATGAAAAAGGCGCTCAGGGAAGAAATTGGCGATGTGGAAGGATTATTCGAACAGGTAAGAGCGAAGATTGTCGGCGAGCTCAAGGCGGCACGTACCGAAGAACAGCAGCAGGGCTCCGCATGGCCGGAAGTCAGCCTGCAAGAGATTGCCGCAGGACGTGTTTCGGAAGAGACCAGGAATTATATTCGCCGCAGGGGGTGTGTGGTGGTCAGGCAAACTTTCAACCGTGAGCAGGCGCTGGGATGGGATAAATCGATGCTCGACTACCTGGACGCCAACGATTTCGATGGCGTGTACCAGGGGCCTGGTGACAACTTTTTCGGTAGCCTCGACGCTTCACGCCCTGAAATCTACCCTGTTTACTGGTCTCCGGCTCAGATGGAAGCGCGGCAGAGCGACGCCATGGCGCAAACTCAGGCTTTCCTGAACCGGCTCTGGAAATTCGAATCGGCAGGTATACGCTGGTTTGAGCCTGATGTGAACATCATCTATCCCGACCGCATACGACGTCGTCTGCCGGGCACAACCTCAAAAGGGCTGGGTGCGCATACAGATTCAGGCGCGCTGGAGCGGTGGTTGCTTCCTGCTTATCAAAAAGTGTTCCGCAAAATTTTCTCGAACCGTTTTAATGAATACGATCCGTGGGACTCAGCCTGGCGTACCGATGTTTATGAGTACCAGGCCGGCACCACAACAAAATGTTCGGCATTTCGTACCTTTCAGGGCTGGACGGCGCTTTCTGATATGCAGGTCGGGCAGGGGCTGCTGCATGTCGTGCCGGTACCCGAAGCAATGGCTTATTTGCTGTTGCGCCCGCTACTGAAAGATGTCCCGGAGGAGGAGCTGTGCGGCGTTGCGCCCGGGAAAGTGCTGCCGGTGTCGGAAAAATGGCATCCTGAACTGATTCAGGGATTGTGCTCAATACCTTCACTCCAGGCAGGGGATTCAGTCTGGTGGCATTGTGATGTTATTCATTCCGTTGCCCCGGTAGAAAATCAGCAGGGCTGGGGAAATGTAATGTATATCCCGGCCGCGCCTCTCTGTGACAAGAACGCCGTCTGCGCGGCCGCCGTTGCGCAGGCGCTGGCATCAGGCGAATCGCCCGCCGATTTTCCACAGGAAGATTATGAAGTCACCTGGAAAGGTCGCTTCACCTCTGAAAAGCTGAACGCGAACGGGCGCCGCAGTCTCGGACTGGAATGAGACCCTTGCCGACCCGCTTTCGGCGGATCGGCAGCATTTGTAGCGGCCTGTCTTTCTGGTAAGCTTGCTAAAAAAGCTTACCGGCAGGCACCATGAACGTACGTCATCAGAATATTATTCAGCTCGTCAGTGAACGCGGCAGCGTCAGCGTCAGCGAACTTTCTCAAATCACTGGTGTTTCCGAGGTAACGGTACGTCAGGATCTGAACGTGCTGGAAAAAGGCGGTTTTCTGCGTCGCGTGCACGGATCGGCCGTTGCGCCTGAAAGTGATGATGTGGGCGCAAGGATGCGCACCCGCTATGCCGTCAAGAAACGTCTCGCAGAGCATGCGGCTTCACTGGTGAATGCCGGAGAGGCGGTTTTCATTGAGGGAGGCAGTACCAACGCGCTGCTGGCCAGGGAGCTGAGTGAAAGACGGGACATTACCATTATTACGGTCAGCCACTATATTGCCGGATTGCTCAGGGAGACGGGTGGGGAGGTTATTATTCTTGGCGGCCTGTATCAAAAAAGCAGCGAATCCGTGGTAGGGCCGCTGACCCGACTTTGTATCCAGCACCTCAACTTCCATAAGGTCTTTATCGGCATAGATGGCTGGGACGCGTTGACCGGTTTTACCGGTCGTAATATGCTGCGCTGCGATGTCGTTAACGCCCTGATGGCTAAAAACACCCATACTATTGCGCTGACCGACTCGTCGAAATTTGGTCAGATCCATCCGTATCCGCTCGCCCCTGAACACCCTTTTAGTCACGTCATCACCGATACTGATTTACCCGATACCTGCAAAGAAATTCTTCAGGCGCAGGGGCTGCGTCTGGATATTATTGGTCCCGTCTGAGCCTGGGTTTATCGACAGGCAGCGCCGTTTTCTCTCGCGATATATTGCAACGCTATAAGAGGTTTAGTAAGGGCGGATTGGGCTATACAAACCTACGTGCCCGTTTGGATTTGGTCATTGGGAAAATCGGGTGCTGAAGGCAGGTATAGCATGCGGGATGTGTGGAATAATTTAAATCGAAAAGTGATTTCAGGTGCGGTTTCTGCATACTTTCCAATGCAATACGTCGGAGCCAGGTATAATAACGCGGCCTGGCGTATTGCACAGCCAGCCAACAGGGTACATTTTTTCGGCACCCGCAGCGATCGTAACCCTGGCCTAAGCACCTGCCACCATTAATGCCTGATCCGCGCCAGTTCTTCTTCGCCAAGACCGGTCATTTTCATCACGGTGTTACGATCGAGGCCGTTTTGCAGCATAGTGCGGGCTACTTCAAGCTTTCCTTCTAGCTTGCCTTCGAGCTTTCCTTCAAGCCTGCCTTCATATCTGCCTTCCTGTCGGCCGAGCTGAATACCTTCGGCCCGCCCTTTTTCAATGCCTTTCTGTTCAAGCTGTTGCGCGATGGTCATCAGTGCATCCTCATGTTTCGGCACCCGTTGTGCCAGTTCACGTACAAAGGCCTCTGCGTCTGAAGTTTCGCCTGCCTGTATAAGGTAGTTTATCAGCGATGCCAGCTGCTGTCCTGTAACATGTTCCTTCAGCAGAAGCGTCGCCAGCCGATCCAGCAGCTCGGCCAGATCGCGTTGGTGGATATGTTTTTGCAGCAGCGTCAGAGCCGCCATACTGCGGTGCTCCATGATCTCGTCGTCAGGTATAACCGTAACGTCGACGAGGGGGAAATGACCGCTATAGAGCTTTTCAGCCTGCACCGGATCGGCAAATTCATCCAGCCAGCGTGTGGAGTAAGGATAGGGGCTGCGCCGGCCGGTATAGAATAAAACCGGGATCACCAGCGGCAGCTTTTTATGACCGGCGTCCAGATGGCGCTGCATAGCCGCTATTGCATAGCGGAAAAGCCGGAAGGCCATGTGCTTGTCCGGTGTGGACTGATGCTCAATCAAAACATGCACATAGGCGTCACCTGCAGCTGTTTTCAGACTGTAAAGCACATCGCTAAAATAGGGGCGCAGATTTTCCTCAATAAAACTCCCGGACTCCAGTTTTAGCGTGTTGAAATCGCAAACGGCCTGCAGTTCTGACGGCAGATGCAGCTGCATAAAATCCCGCGCGGTATCGGGATGGGTCAGGAACTGTTTGAATGCCAGGTCGTGTGGCGTTGGAGAGGTTTTCTTTCCGCCCTTTGCTTTTTTATCAGACATAATTGTTTTTACTGCATGCGTGGTGAACGGACTGGCTGCACATTGACCGTAAAGCTTTCATCAGCCCCCTCCCTTATTTGATTGGAAAATCCCTGTTAATTAACCGGTTGTATAGTACAACCGCCTCCTGGCTGGTACAACAGCAGGCTTAAAAGGCGGTAGCTCAAACTCTTTGTCGGGCTGGGCCATCCACAGGGATTACTGTAAATAATCGACCGCTGGCATAAAACCATACTTTTCTGTGCACAGGCTATCCACTTTTTCTGTGGATAAAATGCCTGTCAGGATTGGACCGCTAACGGGCATTTTATGCGCCAGCGTCAGGGGGGCGGCGCAACTGCATAGCGGGCAAATCAGGGTTTCTTCTCCATTAAATCCACCATGGCTCCCTGATGAGCATCAACGTTACGGATATAGCGCATCAACGTTTCCGGTTTTTTCCAGGTTCCTTCCTGCATTATTTGCGCCACGGCATAGCCCTGTTTCGCCATATCCTGCGCTGCACCGACGCGGGCACTATGGCCGCTCCAGCCGCCATAGCGGTTTTTGTTCAGCTTCGCTGATTTTGAATGCCCTGACGTTCGCCAGGCATGGGCGAAAATAGTTTCAAAAGAGGGGGTGCTGAGCGGCCGCTCGGCGATCATTACCGCTTTATTAGAACGATGAACCGGACAGAACAGGAAAGCATCCGGTTCTGCGGCCAACCCCGCAGCCGCAATCCATTCCATCAGCCGCTGGGTAGAAAGATTGCTGAGTGCCTTAATCAGTCCGCCCGTCTGTACGATAGTTTTTGTCCAGGCCACATCAAGAATAATGCGTCCGTCATCGGCAAAGGTGACGTCGCGGACCCGAAGGCGGGAGAGTTCGCTGACGCGCAACAGTGTATTATACGCAACATGGAGGAAAGCCAGATTGCGTTTCTCCCTCAGTAAAGAGGAATTAAACCACAGGCTATCAAGCTTCATCAGGTCAGCGAGTCGGAAAGGGATCGCCTGACCGGTACGCTCGCCGCCTACGACAGCCACGCGGTTAATCTTTTTGATAGTACGGAAAACGATCGGCGAAGTGTTTGGTGGCGTCAATCCGGCGTTACGGTGTAACATCGAAATCAGTGAAGCATGAGTAGCAATCGTCGAAGAAGCTCGCCCTGTCAGCTGTAGGAAATTGAGATAATCGCGAAGATCGGCGTCAGTCATAGGCAAAAAGGTGCGTGCATTCTCCCTGGCCCAGCGATAGCAGACACGCATCACGCTAAGTAGCTGCCGCCAGGTATTGGATGAAAAGGCATCTTTGTCCTGCACGAACTCCTTTAGCCGTGCTGCAATATCTTCATCGGCGGTAAGGGCCGATACCATACCGTTGGCTATGATTTCACCCATTTTCGTCTGATAATCTCCTCAATTTTTTCCGATCGCGCTACGTGAATTCTGCATGAGTAAGAGGGGATAATCCCCTAATAATTTACGTAGCGATGCCAGTTTACAGGCTGCATTTCAATCACGTATGCCGAGAGATACACAGTCGCTTTTTGCTGTGAACCCGCCTGGAAAAGCATACCTGCTTCCGGGCCTGATGTCCTGACTTTATATAAGTCCCATTATATAAAGTCATTAATTTACGGCTGAATGCGGCTGAAAGGTTAAAAATCACCCAAAGTGGTAACGGTTGGTTAAAACAGGCGCTACCGCTGATAGCCTGTTGCCGTTAAGGCCGGAGCCGGTTTTTCCCACAATAGTCATTCGTTGGGCTAAAGCAGGATAGCCATTGGTACAGAGGACTCATGATAAGGATGATTAAAAAATCTGATTTTTTCAGAATAAGCTTAGCTTTGATAAGGTAATGTATCGCTTTCCCAGTGCATCTTATTATAAAGATGATGCCAGTTTGCATCGGTTGCTAAGTATAAAAAGGCTTCGCCATTATTTTTTGTGAACGATCTCAATTTTTGTGACATGATTATCATCCCATTCCTCTGTATACCTGGGCAGGTTTTTATAAACAGGAATAGTCAGGTCGGCAAGAAAATCGTCTTTTCTAAAAACTACCCTTTAATTTTATTTTTTTTAACTTTATAAAAAAATAACATCATGAATTATTTGATTTTTTATCTATGAAAATGAGATGTTGCTATCCTGATGTTTTTCTGCCACCATCAGAGTGAACGAGCTTTATTTAATTACCTTTTGTATACGCTGGTGCCCGCCAGAATGCAGATTAACAGGTTGATTAGCCTGGCCGACAAAATAATTATAGGTTTCAATTTCATGATTTGGATTTGAACCAGGAGAGTTAAATGAAGGTAATAGCGCTTTACCCTCTGCTCTTGATTCCACCATGCAGGTAATGCCGTTAACTAACGGATTTATAAGCCCGTTATCTGTCAGCGCATTCCTGTAAATATCAACAGTCGATGTTGTTTTTTTTGAGCAGGCGCCAACAGGTAAAATAAGAGATTTTAAATGCCTGAAAATAATAAACCTCTATGATGATTTACATAAAACCATTGTATTCGGAATATCCAGCTCTCTGAAGAAACAGGAAAGAATAATTACGCCAACAGGTATTAACGCCTTCTTCGTTCAGATGTAATGTTCCAAATAAAAATAATTACAATATAATTTATAAGCACATCCTTAATATATATTTAGTGCAAATCGCAAGGGTGGGTTCTATTTTTAGGCAGAAAGAACTCCCTGTCAACCGATACAAATATTCCAAAAAATTGCCATCACGAGATCTACATCTACACTTAACCTTCAATCAGAGGGGGAAATAATGTGCAATAAGATAATAGTTTTTGATGTCAATGAAACGCTTCTGGATACAGGGGCGCTGAACCCCATTTTTAAAAGGGTATTTGGTGACGAACGAATTTTGCGCCAATGGTTCTCTGAATTAATCATTTATTCCCAGTCGCTTACTCTCAGCGGCAGTTACATGCCCTTTGGCGAGCTTGCTGTAGCCGTGTTGCAAATGGTGGCTGAGATAAGAGGTACCATACTTTCAGAGCAAGACATAAATGAATTTCGGCAGCGTCTGGCGACGCTTCCTGCTCACCCGGATGCGTTGCCCGCGCTGGAAATGCTGCGGGCAGCCGGATTTCGTCTGGTGACGCTCACCAATTCATCCACTCAGGCTGGCGAGAAGGTGCTGGAACAATCGGGCCTTGCTCACTTTTTTGAAAAGCAGTTCTCGGTTGAAGAGATCAAACGTTTCAAACCGGCCACGGAGAATTACACCAGCGTGGCACAGAGGCTCGGCGTGAATGCCGATTTGTTGCGGCTTGTCGCTGCGCATACCTGGGATATCCTGGGCGCAACAGCCTGCGGCTGGAAAGGTGCACTGGTTGCTCGTCCGGGCAATGCGGTATTACGCGTTGGCAAACAGCCTGATATTGTTGAAAAAGATCTTATCGCCGTTGCTCATCGCATCATCATTATTGATAGGCCAGAGTAAATGGCATTGGCCGCTTAAGCGTGGGATCCGTAATCTGGCCTGAAAATGGATTGCGGATTTCAGGACCTGAACAAGAATTAAATATTCCCTTAGGTGAAGTAAGATAAGTTTTTCTAAAACCACCTGGTAATGGGTGGCCTTTGCTTTTTATTTTATCGACATTTTAAAGGTAAATCTAAGCAGTCTCTTGAGTTATAAATCATAATCATTATAACTCTGTGCGGATTACATCAGCATATTTACCCGATCGCCTTCTCGGGACCTGAAACAGAAACCGAAAAAGTCATCGGTAGCGGTTATTTTCTTCACGACAATAGCCTGACTTTTTCTATGGCCGTTTCGCCTGATAAGGCAAATTTACAGCACCAATCTGCAATAGTGAATAAAATTTACCGACATGGTCTGTTAATTTGGCAAATTCTGCCGATATAGGATCGGGTTTCTTTTATCGCGCCTGGCAAAGGATGGGCAGGGCGTCTGCAACTTGCCAGAGGTAAATGCTTATTCCAATAGATTTATTTCATTATAAATAACATGATTTCCGGCATGCCATCAATATTATGCGGAATTAAATTGCGTTTTTTAGTGATAACTACTGAATATTCAACTAATTATATTGCCGGGGTTCTCGGATGCACCTGAAACTTTTATGGTTAGCAATGCTTAATATTGTAACCATATTTTTGCTTTCCACCTTATGGGAGTACGGACTTGAGGCGCAGATTTCCGTGCTGCTCGGTCTGGGCTATAGCGCCGATTTTGAAACCAGCGAAAGGCTCAGGTTTATCCTGACGTCCTCTGCCTTTGCTCTGCTGGCCATGATCATTCCTGGCCTGCTGATCGGCAGGCTCATACGCAAAATGCTTGCCGCTGAAAAAAATGCCCTTCGGCTGGCCGACACCGATGAGCTGACCGGCGTGGGTAACCGGAGAGCATTCAGCGCTCGTATTGCCCAGCTTGAAGCGGCCGGGCAGCCCTATTTTCTGACATTACTCGACATCAACGACTTTAAAAGCATCAACGACCTGAACGGGCATCATCAGGGGGATGCCACGCTGATTTCTCTGGCTGGCCTGCTGGCAGAAGCTGCCGGCCCGGAAACCCATGTATTTCGCATCGGCGGAGATGAATTTGCTATGACTTCAGGGGGCGGGCAGCCTGAAGAGGCGGTCAGAACTGCTGCAACCCTCCGTCAGCGCGCTGCGGAGATCCGGACCGGGCCTGATACCTTGTTGGGCCTGTCGGTAGGCGTAGCCTGTTCAACCTGTAGCGGAAGCTCTGGCGTGGTGCGGGCGGCGGACCTGGCCATGTACGAAGCTAAACGGGACAAAACGCTGCATCTGGTCCATTTCTCACCGGATATGGAGCAGCGATTTCTCCAGAGAGAAAAACTCGAGCACGACGTTACCGAGGCTATCAAAAGCCATACCATCGTTCCTTTTTTGCAGCCTATTGTCTCCCTGCAAACGGGCCGCATTACCGGATTCGAGATCCTGGCGCGCTGGATACCCGGCCCCGGTAAGGTTATTGCACCTGCGGTGTTTATACCCGTAGTGGAAAAGCTGGGCCTGATGGACACTCTGACTGTTGAACTGCTGCAGGCCGTCGTTCGCATCACCCCAGGCTGGCCGGCAGGTCTGCATCTGTCTTTGAATATCACGCCGGAGCAGCTGCTCAACCCGGTGCTGACGGATCGCCTGTCCGGCATTATGCGGCAAGCGGCACTGGTACAGCTGGAGCTGGAGGTGACGGAGCAGAACGTGATGACCATTTCAGAAGAGGCCAGACGAGCTATTCGTGCCCTGCGGGACGACGGTATTGGCGTGGTGCTGGATGATTTCGGCACTGGTTACTCCAATATGTCGGTTCTGCTGGGCCTTGGTATTACCCGGATCAAGATTGACCGCTCGTTTATCTCCACCGTTGTGAGCGTCTCGCAGCAGCAAAAGGTAGTGGAAACCCTGCTGGCGCTGTGTCAGGAGCTGAAGGTAACGGTGACGGCAGAAGGAATTGAAGACGCTATTACTCTCGAGTGGCTGCAAAAACGACGCTGTGATTACGGCCAGGGCTATCTTTTCAGCCGGCCCGTACCGGCAGATCGGGCCGCCGCTCTGCTTACCACAGCGAGTGTTCAGGCATGTTTTACCGATAAGCTGATATCTGCGCCATAAGACGCGCTTACCCCCAGAGCGGGCGGCCTTTTCCCTGACGCCCTGGTTCGAAAAGAAGGCGGTCTGGCTGCTGTGTCAAAGCAGCTCTGACAGATAGCCGTCAGCATTAGCTAACTACGCGTCGGTTCGGATGTCATTGGCATTACCCGTTGCCTGAAAGCGACGGATAATGCCACCGCTGTGGCGCGGTTGTTATGCGATCGCCGCCGAATGGCGAAAAACATCTGATCGGCCTGGCTGTTATTTCTGCTCCTGCTTGCTGTTTGCCTCTTTTTCTTTCTTTTTAGCCATATGATGGCCAACCACACAGCCTGCTGCTGCACCAGCTACGCCATGATGGGCAACGTGGCCTGCCACGCCTCCGGCAGCGGCTCCTTTCAGGCACCCTTTTGCATCAGCCTGTGAACTCATAACCAAAAGCATTCCGGCAGTGATGGCGATTACAGATAATTTTTTCATAATATTTTTCCTGGAGTAAGTGGAGGAAGCCTGAACGCTTCTGAGCATAGTCAATCCGCGCACGCCGCGTCGTCAAAATGCATAAATCTAAAACTTGCTTACCTGCCGTTACGCTTTTGCGCAGCAAACAAAACCGGATTGACGTTGTTTTATGCGCATGGCTTAATTATTCGTCTATCTGCGTAGAAAACCCGGGTGCTCTCTAAATAAAGAGAAGCAAAAAAAAACGGCCGGTGTTTTACGGTGGATAGTAATAAAAATCAGGCCGTTTTTCCTGTAATACACTATTCCCCAGGTTTATTGCTGGAATGAAAACCCTTACCTTGCTACTAACTCCGCCGCCTCGGGGAAAAAGATATCAGAGCAGGCTCTTAAAATTAAGTCAGGGTAATGCTAAACCATCAACCTCGTATGGAAGGTTTTAAGCTATTTTTTCTCTTTTATGCTTTGCAAAATAACTTTTTTAAGCCAGTCGGTAGATGATTTTTTACCGCTTCGTTTGTGAGAATATATTTTTACCGTAAAAGGAGGCGCATAAAAAGGTAAGGGAAAGGTTTTAATACTGGCCAGCTCGGCAATCTTGCTGGCTACAAAGGCAGGAATGGCCATCAACAGATCGCTCTCAGCAATAATATGTGGCGAAGCAAGCATCGATGGCGTTCTCAGGGAGATCCTGCGTTCCAGCCCCAGACGCGCGAGGTGTGCATCCAGTAAACCTTTTTTCTCATTCCACGGGGTGACCACTACGTGCCCTGCTGACAGGTACTCCTCCAGCGTCATGCTGAGTCGATTAATATTACTGATAACGACAAACTCATCGCTAAATAAATCAACCTCCTCTAAATCCTGATGTTTACCCTCATTCGCTTCGCTGAAACTCAACGCGAGGTCAATTTCGCCTGCCAGCAGTTCCTTTAGCGCTGGGTTATATGGCAAATGGCACAACTCGAAAGTAATGTCCGGCGCCATTTTTTCTGTTTCCTTCATTAACCCGGGAAATATGCAAAAGGCGGTGTAATCCGTCACGGCAATTCTGAACGTTTCCGTGCTTGCAAGCGGATCGAAGGGCTGTAACGGGCTGAGGTGTTGATTGAGCGTGGATAACGATCCCGCTATATAAGGCGCCAGCTGGCAGGCAAATACGCTGGGGCACATCTTATGCCCCTCACGATAAAATAGCGGGTCCTTGAGAAATTCACGCAGGCGCGTCAAAGCATGGCTCAGCGCTGAAGTGCTCATGGCAAGTTCAGCGGCGGCAAGCCTGACCGAGCGGTGTCGGTAAACAGCATCGAAAACCGGCAACAGGTTGAGATCAAGACGCCGTAGTACATGATGCATGAAATTCACCTGCCATTGATTTTATTGCACTTATTTCATCGAACAATACCGATTATCCTTGCAGGCAGCAAACTATATTGGTGAGAGAAAGTTTATGAGCGTTATTATTCGGCAGGCCGGTCCGGAAGATATGGATGCTATCTGTAATATGATAAATGGCTTATCCGTTTACCGCGAAAGCCCGCCGGAGGCTATGCCAGATGTTGACGAAATCCGAACGTTCCTGTTTTCTGCCGATACCGCAGCGGAGGCCTATCTCTGCGAGATTGAGGGGGATATTGCCGGCTATGCGGTTATCTCGTTGGGCTATTCAACCTGGCCCGGTCGCTACAGCCTTAACGTGGAAGACCTCTATTCGACTCCTGATTACCGGGGACGAGGCGCAGGAAAAGCCATGTTGCAGTATATCGCTCAGCTGGCCGTTAGCCGCCGCTGTAACCGGATTGAATGGAACGTTCTGGAGTGGGATAAGTCAGCCAAAGATTTCTACCGCAGTATTGATGCGCTTCCTCTGAGCGAATGGGTTCGATACCGGCTTGACGGCCCGGCTCTGGAGAGATTCGCTTCGCAGGAAGATCTCTGAGCCAGCGCGAGGCTGGCTTTGAACGTTATTGCAGGTGATTTCCTTCCGGATGTGCCGGTTTCCGACTGCGGGTCTGCAGCTGCCCGTGCAAGAGAAGCACGAAGCAAAAAACCGGCTGAAAAGCCGGTCTGTGCTCCTGTATAAGCCTAAAACCAGGGCCTTACGCTGTCCTTAAAGGGATTTCAGGAATGCCAGAAGATCCGCGTTCAGCTGGTCGGAATGGGTGACCGCAAAGCCATGCGGCGCATTGTCATACACTTTCAGCTGCGCGCCTGTAATCATCTCCGCGGCAAGCTTGCCGGTTGATTCAAACGGCACCACCTGATCGTTACTGCCATGAATAACCAGCGCGGGCACGTCGATTTTCGCCATATCCGGACGGAAGTCGGTGGTGGAAAATGCCTTAACGCAGTCCAGCGTGCCCTTGAGCGAAGCCAGCAGCGCAATATTCAGCGTCTGGGTCAGTACGCCTTCTGAAACCGTCTGGCCGGCATTAGTGCCGTAAAACGGTACGGCAAAATCACTGATGAACTGCGCGCGATCCTGGCGCAATCCCGCCAGGATGCCGGCAAAAACGGACTGGTCGACGCCCTGCGGGAAATCATCGGACTTACCGAAGGCGGGCGTTACCGCGCCAAGCAGCACCAGGCCATCCACGCGCGCGGTGCCGTAGTTGTTGATATAACGCGCAACGTCGCCACCGCCCATCGAAAAGCCGACCAGCGTCACCTTCTGCAAATCAAGGCTGGTGATGAGCTCGTTGATATCCGAGGCGAAAGTATCGTAATCGTAGCCGGTCCACGGCTGATCCGA
>NZ_JBSRZK010000003.1:0-7235 GCF_054057575.1 Erwinia sp. TECH1
ACGGATGGCGTGAATATCACTCATGAAGGAATCGCAATCGTTGAGAAACACACATTGCGATTTGGTGACGACCCTGGCAATGAGTTCATGATTAACAGACTAAAAAAAATAGCTGATGGGGAAATCCCCCATGAGCAAGTAGACTTAAACTATTACACGCATGAGTGCCGTGAATACCAGCGTTATTGTAAGTTAGGATGGGAAACAGGCGCTCCAGCAGATAACATTGAAGCCCATGATCTGTGGAACAATACTCACACCGCGACTCTTGAAGACTACAAGTTAAAAGGTACGGTGGAAGACCTCTATCACCCGGATGCACCATTATGGTAAATAATACAGAACTGAATATTCTGAAACTTCTGGCCTCCAGAGATGACGTTAACTGGACCTGGTACAATCTTGATCGGGCTATGAGTATCAAAAAAATGGATGGCATTGGTAACGTCGCAAGGCTTGTCGATAATCTGTCTAAAGCAGGTCTGGTCGATATAGTCCCAAGCGGAACATCATCCGGAATGGACTACTATCGCGTATCGGCGCAAGGCCGCCAGTTACTGAACGGAGTCAGTGAGCAACACTTGGTCGATTTACCATAACATCTGTTCGCCGCACCGCGGAAAACGCCTCAGCGCGTTTCTGCGGCGAGCGGGCCGTTTCCGGCACTTTCCCCTGCCCGAAACCCCGGAAAACGCCCCTGATGATTCTGATGCGCCTGCATAGGCATGCACGAAAGTGAATGGCGGCGGGTTTCGCGCGAATGTTGGCACTAAGGGCGGATTTTCGGCAAAAAAGTCCGGGCGCGGGGCGACGCAGCGCCCGGGAAGTCCCGGTATGGGCAGACAGGCTCCGGGCTTTTAATAACCGGCCCGGATGCCATCAGTATGCGACAGAAACCCGGGAACGGAGAGCGGGCGCGCAGTTTACTGTGCGGCCGTGAGGCGTTGGCCAAGCCGGCAGGCGCGGCAGTTCCTGTGAACTATCTCGTTTTTTCTCTTAGTCTGCCGCAGGTAAGCTCATTTGTGTTATTTCGCTGGCGTGATTTTTGTTCAGGTTTATCTGGCATTGATCGATGTATGACTGATAGTCATAGGCGTCCTCATCCAGTTCGGTTGCCACAGCCAGGCAAAGCTGTTCACGATAATCTTTCCAGGATTTTTGAGCTTTGAGAAAGCGTCGGCTGTAAACATCACCGGCAGTTTCAGGATTGTCTTCTTTGCCGTTAAAAGGGCCAACGTTGCTGGCTTTTATACGCTTTACTGTCTCAGCTATCAGCTGATCCAGTTTCTTACTGCTGTCTTCTTTTTTGGCGTTCAAACAGTTATATGCTGCCGGAATATCCTTGTTTTGCTTAAAACAGGCGTCACGCTCTGTACCTGTTGAAAGCTCAGCATGTGCCGCCAGAGGAGCAATTAATGCCCCAATAATCATGAGAAATTTTTTCACCGGAAATACCTAATCCTTTGTCTGTGATCTTCATATGACATATAGACAACTGACCGTCCGGGACATTTTTATGATTACCGGGCGGAAAAAGTATGATGCAGAACCCCGGGAACGGCGAGCGGTGGCGCAGTTTACTGTGTGCTCGTGAGGCGTTGGCCAGCACCGGCAGGCGCGACAAAATGCGCTTCATCTCGTCTGTTAGCATGCAGAATTATGATATTTTACGCTGGACTTCAGTTTCCGGAGAGGACAGCAGCATGGATGTGAATGAAAAAAACTTGTCTCGGGCAGGCTTCAAATACGCTGACATACAGAAAATCAGGCGCAACGTAGATGCCCATGGCGGAACATTCAGCGAGGCCCTGCAGGATCTGGCCAACCGTTTTCGAATACTGCTTTGCGTGATATCCGGTTGCATACTGGTTTTTGTGCTGCTGCTTTCATTTGGTTCAGAAGACAGCATTATATCAGGAGGCATTGCACTGCTGTGCGGGGCCGTCATCGCCATGCTCTCTCAGCCCCCTATGCTTTCTTATAAGTCCTGGCGCTATTTTCGCTATAACCGACGTTAATTTGGATCAGCAACTGATACGATATCAAACAGTACCTTAGCTTTAACACCGGTACCTACAATTTTCATTGCCAGTTTGGAGCGGCTCATTGTGTCGATCTTGCGCTGATAATCATTAGGCATCCATCGAAAAAGACACCATGCTCCAGGTTTCTTTGTCAGCGCGAAAATACTATATGCGCTGGCTCCAAGCGTAGCGGCCTGATACATCGCAAGCCCGTTCTCTGGTTTAAACCCCAGGAATTTAGCGGCGCCCATTGCACCATCTGCAAATATGCCCTCGGACCCGGAGTGACCTCCGTGGCGCAGCTGGTCAATTTCCTTTGATATGTCATTGATACTGTCAACAAACAGCACGGCTCCGGCCAATACGCCAATGGGTGTCGTCGTGGCCATCATCGCTATACTGCCAAATACAGCCACGCCAGAAATGACGATGCTTACGGCGGAAATGGTATAACCAACTATCTTATTGTTTTCTTTTACAAATTTCACCTTGGCGTACAGCTTTGCTGTTTCCTGTTGCAGTAGCCGCGACTGCTCAAGAAGATTTTCTCTTTCCTCCCTGAGATTTTTAATGCAAATCATGCACTCTTCGTCTGTTTTTGCCTGACTCGCCATCAGAAACTGTTGTGCGATAAAGGATTTAATATCTTCCATAAAATGTATGCGGCTGAGACCATCCTGTAAATGCCTTCCCCCCACAGCATTTGCCGTGTTGATCAGCTGGCGCGCCTGCAGGTTAACCATCGTTTCGGCCCAGGCCTGATTCCTGCCGTTACGCATTGCCAACAGTGCCATATCCATACTTATTCTCCTGTTCTGATAATCCTCAGAATGTTCTCTTAAAGCCTTTACACGTGCAACCGTGGGTATTTCAGATCAGGCCAGACTGTTGCACAAAGCCGTGCATTGGTTGAATGATCAACAGTAATAGCGAATGACAGGGAGTCCGAGCCTGATGAGGAAGTTTTTTGAGGTACTGGCGGTACTCCAAAAACACATCTTGTCTAGCCGTTTTGTAGCACCGCCAGCGCAACGTGGCGGTGCTACAAAACCTATCCAGTCCCCGGCTTCAGGCTTTTTTAACGGAACGGGCCCGGACAGTCTGTAGCGGTCGTGTCACCAGAAACCCCTCAACCCTCAAGAGACAAATCCTCGTCCAGTTCGTCCCAGTGAATACCATCAGCGCTCAGCTCAAACTTTGCCAGCTGCTCTGCGCCGGCATTTTCCAGCACGGGAAAATACGCCAGAGGAATGCCCAGGGTACGTCCGTCGCTCAGCTGCAGCCACATATTTCCGCCGTTAAAATCTGCAGCCGTGATTGAAACATCCATAAAATCCTCCGGTTGACCGTTCTGAATACTCATTGATAGTATGTCCGGGTAGTCCTGTCGTCCATGACGACCACCAATGATCCATAAGCCTGAGAGGATCGCCTTCGGGTGGCAACTAACACTCCTGCAGCCTGAAAGGGAGAACAAATCAGTGTGGTACATCTGCTCACCTTTGGAAGCAGATATCGTCGACAAAAACGCGCCTACGACGCGACGATGAAGGTTCATTTCACAATGCAGTGACCGCCACAGGCCGTCCTGCCATCCGCTGCCGCTGTTTACGCGCCGGCAACCATCACGACGATAAACCTGTAACGGGTTTGTCGCGTAAAGCTCGCTATCCCCCGCGATCACCATTACGTCTTCCGGAAAGCACATGTTTGCAGAGGCAAGCGCGCCTCCGGACTGAACGGCGTCACTTTGATTCGAGTGAAACGAGAACAAAGTGACGCGTGAAAAAACACTCTACAGCCCCTGCGGCACAACGGCTGCGGTAATTTTAACAATCTGACATGCACGTATTAGGTGTTTTCATACTCCCTGAAAGGGCTTTTAACCGCAACGCTGCCGGCACGAGCGCAGGCAGGTTTCATTAAGAAGGGAAAAAGAACGGCTCGGTATCGATGGCGACACCAGAAGATTGGTGTATGGAGGAAGCCTGACGCAAGTCAGCCCGGCGCAAGCCGCGAACAGGTCAGCGACCTGGGGAACCTCGCAAGAACTCAACAATTCGTCACCCCGATGCACAGATACCAGCTAAGAAGCTACCATGCCATTGGGGCCAGAATTACCGGAAAAGCAAGAGTTGTCAGCCGACTATTTCCAGAACTGCCACCATTTGCCGGCAGGCACTACGGGCGGCGCAGTCTCTTTTTTATGCTCCAAAAGCAGCATAGCCTGACGAACGGACGCGATGTGCTCGTCTCTGGCGGCAACTGCCTCCTTCAGTCCTTCATTTTCTTGCTGTAACAACTCAATTTGATGTTGTAAATGCTGTAAATCGACACTGTTAACGGGTGTAAATTCCGGCTCAGTCTTTACAGTAAAGGCTGTAGCAGCTTCAACACCATTGATGTTACCAAAAACCCGTATAAGTTCCGACGTATCAATAACCTTTACAGACTTACCGGCCTTTACAGTCGATGTAAAGTTAAGCTCACCGCTGTTAATCATCTTGTAAAGGGTAGGCCGGCTGGTCTGCGTAAGCCTGGCGGCCTCGCTGATAGATACTTTCGCCATGCGGATACCGTTATTCCTGATTTAACTTTGCCAGAAGGCCGGCATGAAGGCGCTCGGCGTCCTCATGAAGCCGTTCACACATGTCCGCTTCCGCATCCAGATCCAGCTCCAGCTCGTTGAGCTTCTCCAGCAGAAGCAGGCTTTGTCCCTGAATGAATTTTGCCATATTCAGGGCGGTTTTATGATGTTTGGTCACAGAAACGCTCCGGAGTGAACGTGCAACGGGCACAGAACGGGTGAAATGACGCTTCCTCGGTTCCCCAGGCTGCGCCAGACGAACGCTGCGGCGAGCGTTGCGGGTTAACGACGAAACGGCTTGGGTTTGCTCCAGGCGAACTCAGAGGCCTGTCTCTCGTCCACACGGGCCTTTTTAGCGGCCTCTGCCTCACGCTGTCCCAGCAGCTGATTACGGGCCACGCGCAGCACCTCTTTTTTTTCGGGGCCGGACAGCTTTTTGCCTTTTGCCCGCTCTGCCGCAAACACGGCGTCATCGAGAAACTGCTTCTCTGGTTTAGATACAACATGCAATCTTCCGGACATACATCCTCCAGGTCAACGTCAACAGCACCCCCCTTTCCCCCCGAGCCAGGCCCCCCGGTTCCCCGGTTTTCCATAGGCTCCGCCCTCCTGACGAGTTTCACAGAAATCACCGATTTCCGGTACTCAAATCAGAAGGACGAAACCCGACAGGACTTAAAGATGCCGGACGTTTCCCTCCGGCGGCTCCCTCGTGCGCTCTCCTGTTCCCACCGTACAGTGTACCCGTGTCTTTCCGCTGTTATGGCCGCGTCTTCTCATTCCACGCCTGACACTGGGTTCTGCTTAGGTGGTTCGCTCCAAGCTGGGCTGTGTGCACGAACTCCCCGTTCAGCCCGACTACCACGTCATGTTCAGGTAACTGTTCTCTTGCGTCCAACCCTGAACAGACACGACAAATCGCCATTGGCGGTAGCCAACGGTAACTGGTTTACGGAGCAGATTTGCAAAGCAGACTTTACAAGAGTTCTTGAAGTGTGGGCCTGACTACAGCTACACTGGAAGGACAGATTAGGTGACTGCGCTCCGTTAAAGCCAGTTACCACGGTTCAAAAGAGCGCCAACTCTCGAGAACCTTCGAAAAACCGCCCGCCAAGGCGGTTTTTTCGTTTCAGAGACTACATCTCGGCATATGTAACTGTCAACGCAACGATTTCATCTACGCCCATACAATCAAATCTTTTGCAGGGCAGGACAAGCAAGAAGCGAACTAGACGATGGTCGCTACGCCCCCCGTGATTTTTATATGCCCGCCACGGGGGGATTAGGTATCCTTTACTTAGACATTGACCTTTCGGTAAGGAATGACGATGAGAAGTGACGAGATAACGCTACTTGTGCCTATTAAGGATCGAGAGTTGATGCAGGCGCTATTCGATGCTGAAGTCAAATATGAGACACCTGCTAGAGATGGGTTAGTTTTTGATTCAGGTGAGATGCACGCTTACATAGACCTAATCAAATACCTGTCTCCCTTCGCATGTGTCCTTATTGCTTACATCAAAAGGAACAGTAATAAGCGATTTGTTATGACGCGAAAAAATGGCGATAAGATCGAGATAAGCGGACATAACGCCAAAGACACTGAAAGACTTCTCGAAAAGGGAGCGACCATTAGTATCAAAGACGAGTCTGAGTAGAGAATATTTACCATAACATCCCTGTTGCGCTCTCCTGTTCCTGCCTTTCGGTTTACCGGTTTCATTCTGCTTTTATGGCCGAGCTTGTCTCACTCCACGCCTAACACTTAGTTGCGGGTTGGCAGTTCTATCCAAGCTGGACTGTATGCACGTCCCCCCGTACCCCTGATGCTGTCAGGCCGTAACTAGGGGATTGCCAGTTTTCAGCGATGCGCAATAATGGAGCGAAAACCACGGCAAAAAAGGGACACTATGCTTCATCACTGCCAGGCAAAGTCACTGGATGACATCTACCTTGAAGACATTCCCCGCATCATCCACCCGAATACGGCAGCGCGTGACCTCGCGTATACCGCCCAGCCAAATCGGATCATCCAGGAGTGGGATCTGCCGCAGGGCTATACGCGTTTTGTCAGCCGGTACCACAAATTTCACTGGCAGCGCCCGAGCATGGCATACCGTGACTCGCTGGCCGACGTCAGCTCCGGGAAGGTAGTGCTGCTGACCAGTCATACCCTGTCAGGGGTGCTGACCAGTTCCGGCCAGCTCCGCAATGATCTGCCTTTTTTCCTCCATTCCCGGCTGAGTGAGCTCATATCACGTCAGATAAAACGCCCGGTAGATTACGTTCGTCCTGCTGCGCCGGTGCAACATGCCCAGGCGGCAAAAACTATCAACAGCAAAGCCGCCGGTCGGCTTCTGGCCGCAGGTGGTATTTATAACGGCAATCCGGAAGGATTCAGGAAAACCGCCGAACAGCTCGGCGGCGATGCCCCAGCCGGTTACGATCAGGTCATGGATAACAAAGGGCTGCTCATTACCGGCGCATCAGTGGCGGCTGGGCTGACAATGGGAAGGGTACGTTTCCCTGAACTGGAAGAGCTGGAACACTTCGGCGCCAGAGGCACAATATCAGGCAGACCATTCGATCCGGAGAAAGCGGGAGGCCCGATTGAAAACCTGACG